>JAYTFV010000586.1:0-5609 GCA_043734065.1 Planctomycetota bacterium | reverse complement strand
TCGCGAGGTGTGAAAACTCTGCACACTCTCCGTAATGCAAAAGCCTGACTGGTTGTTCATTGGCTGCTCACCGGGATGAGAACGGTGAGGCCCGAGATGCCCTCTGTCAACGGGTCATTTTTTATCGGGCAGTCGGAGTTTCCCCGTGAAAATCTGGCACGGTACGGACCGATGGCGGGGCCTTGTGTTGAAGGCATTTCGAGGCAGGGCTTGGCGAGCGATTGATCCGCTTCACGCCGCTCGGCGAGAGTACGAGTTCAACAGCCCACCGAGGCGAGTCGTGCAGACGATCTCGCTCGGGGTGGCGGTGTTGTCCACCTTCGGTGGTTTGTTCCAGCCGGGTGGAAGGTGATCGCGAGCGGAGTGGGATCTTTCGGCGTTATACCAGTTGGCCGTTGTGGTCAGGATGTGGTTGAGGTGCTTTTCGTTGACCACGATCAGGCCATCGAGAACCTCGGACTGAATCGTTTGGATCACGCGCTCGACGTGCGGTCGGAGGTTCGGGGCACGCGGCGGCATCTTGGGGACAGTCACTCCCGCGTGGCGGAAGACCTCATCGAAGGCGGGCGGGTACTTCACGTCGTTGTCGCGGAGGAGATAGCCGACTGGTGGGAGGCCCTCACCCCCGGCCCCTCTCCTAGGGGGAGAGGGGAGGAAGAATTCCAATGCGTTGGCATGGTCGAGGAACCGCTCGGCTTGTTGTGTGACCCAAGCTGCGTCGGGCTTCCGAGTCGACGGGGAGAGCCATAGTCTGCGACTCCCGATGTGGATGAAGGCCAGGACGTAGAGCGTGACCAGCCCCTTGGGCGTCCAGACTGGCTTCGACAGAAAGTCGCACTGCACCAGTGTGGCGGCGTGGATGCGGATGAATTCGGACCATGAGCCGCGAGGGCGATCGGGAGCGGGTGCGATGTGGTGTTCTTTGAGGATCGCCTTCACGGTGGAGCGCGAGATCGATTCGATGCCCAGCTTTCGCAGCTCACCGAGGATGCGTGTGTAGCCCCACGAGTTCTCGCGGGCCAGCTTCAGGACCAGCTCGCGGATGTCGCTCGCGGTGCGGGGTCGACCGGTCGGCTGGGGTGGTGGCTCGCGAGTCACATGAGCCGTTTCCGCGTCGCGGAGCCAGCGGCGGAAGGTGGAGTAGCTGACGATGGAGATCAGGTCACGGAGTTTGATGCCGAGTTCCCGTCCGAGCTTGATGAGGCGGGATTTCTCGGTGGAGGTGGCGACGACTCGCGAAGGGAGTCGTGACCGCAAGATGCGGTTCTCCTCTTTCAAGAACACCACCTGCCGGGCGAGTTCTTGCTGAGTCAGCGAGGCGAGAAAGACAAGCAGCGGATGGAGGAGACTCATCGGTGTTGGGCCGTATGTGCCATATTCGTCGAAGCCACTTCCGTGCAGAGAGGCAGTATGCACCGATAGAATCCGCACTGCCAGTTTCACGCGGCGCAGTCCCAGCGGCGAGCCTGCCCCCCAGAGTCGAATGACCCCGAGCCTCCATGAATCCCCTCCCTGATATCGCGATCGGAACTCCCTCACCGAGCGGGAGTGTTGATCTGAACCCGGCCCGATGTGCGGTCCTGGTGCCGCATCAGGGGCGGATCGTTTCGCGGTGTCAGGCCGCTCTCGTCGAACTCGAACGGCGGGGGTACATCGTGCGGCGAGTCGAGGGGTATTCGGCCATCGATCAGGCGCGGAACCAGATCGGCAGCGACGCCCTCCACGATGGGTTTCAGGAGACGATGTGGATCGACTCCGATGTGGGATTCGACCCCGATGATGTCGACAAGCTGCGGCGGCATGGGTTGCCGATCACGTGCGGGGTCTACCCAAAGAAGGGGAAGCGGGAGCTGGCGATACACATTCTGCCGGGGACGGAGCGGTTTCGGTTCGGCGTGCTGGGGGGCCTGACGGAGATCCTCTATGCGGGGACCGGGTTCCTGCATGTGCGTCGCGAGGCGTACGAGACGATCGCCGGGACGCTGAAGCTGCCGCTGTGCAACGAGCATACGAAGCACCCGCTGTGGCCGTTCTTTCAGCCGCTGATTCGGTCCGCTCCGTACAAGGCCGGCGAGCCGACCGACTCGAAAGTCGGTCGCACGGGCCACTGGTACTTGGCCGAGGACTACGCCTTCTGCCACCGGGCCAGACAGAGCGGCCTCCCGATCATGGCCGACACGACGATCCGCCTGTGGCACATCGGCGACTACGGCTACAGCTGGGAAGACGCCGGAATCGACCGCCCACGGTTTGGGGATTTTGATTATGGGTTCGAGGGGTGATCCAGTGGCAGAGTGAATGGTTGGCTACCATCACACCTCCCAAGCTGGGCTTTTGAGTCATGTATCCCCGCCAGAAAAAGTTCTCACCAAGCCTTGTCGTCCCGACTCAAGGTTCGCCTTGGCATCCGATCAGCCGTCCGAGAACTGTCCGTAAATCTATGGTAATCCATTGAATTCCATGTAAACTATGGACGCTCACGCGATCCGGATTCGCTTCGACCGCATGCAGTAACTCGTTCTCGGACAGGTGGTTGTGATGTCTTGCCAGATATGAGTCGCATCGAGAGCGAAGGGCCTCTTGTGCCAAGGCACACCGGTAGGCTCCAAAGCGAGCCAACCGGTGCCACCCCGCCTTGTCGTGGTGGTCGACGTAGCACAGCAGCAGACTCGACGCGGTCTTATGAACGATCAGCCGGAGGTCGCTGCCGACGCGAATCGACCAGAAGTTCTTGTCCTTCGCCTTGTCGGCGGGGTGGCCCAGACGCTGCTTTGAGCGTCTGGGTTGTGGAACAACAAGCAAGGTAGGTCGTGTCCGTTCGGCGGTGGACAGGTTCTGGCTATCCGAAGATCATCGGCTGTCGTGTTGTTTCGCGGGCGGGTATGGCAGGAGGGTGGCGAGTTGGTCGGTGGGGGTCAGGGGGAGGCGGGTCAGGGTGTCTTTCAGCCAGGTCCAGGGGTTGAGGGCGAACTGTTGGCAGGTGGCGGTGAAGCTGGAGAGGATGGCCAGTCGTTGGCCGCCGTGGTCGCTGCCGAAGAAGAGCCAGTTTTTACGGCCGATGGCGTAGGGTTTGACGGCGCGTTCGGCGATGTTGTTGTCGATGGCGAGTGCGCCGTCGGTGACATAGACGTTGAGTGCGGCCCACTGATTGCGGGCGTAGGTGACCGCTTCGCCCAGCGGGCTCTTCGGCAGGGCGGTGAGTGCGACCTCATCCAGCCACGGCTTCAGCGACGACAACAACGGCACAGATTTCTCCTGGCGCAGTGAGGCCCGAGCGGACGCCTCGAGCGCCTTCGCTTCGTGCTCGACGGCGTAGAGCTGTTTGATGCGGGCCACGGCTTCGTGGGCTTCGCGCGGGTGGGTCTGCTGCGCGTCCACGAACTTGCGCCGCGCATGCGCCCAGCAGCCGACCTCGATGATCGTGCCGTTCGACTGACGGAACAGTTCGTCGTACCCGGCATAGGCATCGCACTGCAAGAAGCCCTGATATTCCCGCAGGAACGCCAGCGGTCCCGCGCGGCTGCGATCGGCGGTCGCGTCGTACACAGTGCCGTGTCGGGAGACATAGGCCCAGATGCGGCCGGTGCGGCAATGCGCGCGCTCTGGGTCTTGCACGGGCACCGGCGTGTCATCGGTGTTCACGATGTTCGCCGAGAGTATTTTTGTGTGGAGCAATCGCCACAAGGGCGTCAGCACGTGGGCGGCCTCGGCGAGCCAGCCGCACAGCGTCGAGCGCGCGATCGGAAATCCCTGCCGGGCGTAACGCTGTTCCTGGCGATACAGCGGCAGATGATCGACCAGTTTGGAGACGATCACATCGGCCACCAGTCCCGGAGCGGCCTTGGACTTGGGCAGCGCTTCGGGCGGCAACTCGGCGATCCGCAGTTCATCAGGGCGATCGCTCTCCGGAAACCGCACGACATACTTCGGTCGCACGATCTGGCGGACGAACAGCGACGAGGGCGTGTAATCGAGCTTCTCACTGATCTCTTCGCCGATCTTCACCCACTCGCCGCCGGTGGCTTGCTGGACCGACTCGGGGATGTCGATCACTTCGGTCTCACGCCGCAGATTCTCGGGGAGCTTGCGGCGGCCATGACCGCTGGTCTTCTCGGTTATGATCTTCAGAGGCGTCGCGATGGGGTCCGGCGCGGGCAGCGCAATTAGCGCCGGTGCAGCCTCAGCCAGTGGCTCTGCAAACAAGAGCAGCTGGCGCGGATCGAGTGTGTCGGCCCGGGGACCATACACCCGCTTGAGCAACAGATCGAGACGATGCGTCAGCTGATCATTCCGGCGACGTTCGTGTTCAATCGCGGCCAGCAGCTCGCGCACGATCTCCTTCAACAACGCGGGATCGTCGGGCAGGTGATCGCAGATCGCGGCAAGGTCCGGCATGCAGAAATCACCGCACCGCCCGATCAGACATGCGACGGAATCTGGCTGTGTTCCGAAGTCTTCTCCGATTTCGCATACCGCAGCCGCCGCTTCGCGCTGAGCGCCACCCCGCCCAGGATCAGCGACAACTCAGTCGCGGTGATCGAGACCCCCGCCGCGTCGCCGATCACCTTGGGAAACTCGAACGTCCCCCGTTCGAGACGCTTGTTCCACAGCGCGTAGCCGTCGTGATCCCAATACAGAATCTTCAGCCGGTTCCCCTGCTTGCCGCGAAACACGAACCACGTGCCCGACAGCGGGTCGCCTTGCAGATGCTCCCGCACCAGCGCCGCCAGCGTGTCAAAACTCTTCCGCATGTCGGTCGGATCCAGACACAGATAGATCCGCGCCGCCGAGAAGTTCAGCATGGCTGGGCCTCCCTCGCGAGTGGAGCCTGTGCAGCCCGTGGTTCCAGCGCCGCAAAGATCGCCGCGAGCGACGCCCCATCGCATGACGACAGCCGCACCACATGCCCCGACGGACAGCGGACCTCGACCGCCCGCGTCGCACCGGCCAGCTCCGCATCAGGCAACACGGTGTCGGGCGACACCGTCACCGGCACAAACATCCGCCGCGATGTCTTCGTGGCCGTGCTTCGTGAAGCCCGACTCTGCGAAGTGGAACTCTGCGCCGCTGGTCTCGGCGTCGCTGGACCCTGCGAGACCAGACCCTGTCCCGCTGACCTCCTCGAAGATCCCCTCGCCGCCGCCACATCCCGCGCCCCCAGCTCCCGCCTCCAATAATAAAACGCCGTCTCGATCAATCCCCGTCCCCGACAGAACGCGCGAACGCCCAACCCGCTCGATGTCCATTCCGCCAGCCGCTCCCGCCACCGCCCCTCCAACCCCAAATCCCGCTGCGCCATGCCGATCTCCTGAGTGAATCCACGACAGCGACCCCTCCGCCACCGTATCCACCCAGCCTAGACCACACCGCAAGAAGCCATTTCACCGTACGGACACGTTTCGACTGGTTTTCGCGGGGCATGTGCTGTTTTACGTCAGGCAACTGGGGCTCTGATGAGAGAGACGAGGCTCTCGTTCTCGGAGCGTGTGTGATTGGTGATCGAGCTTCGGTTGACGAGTCACGGTGTTGACCTGCATTCAATGCTTCGAAGGATGAGCGTCGCCTACCGTTGTGAACGAAGGTGCCGCACGGCGTGGGCATCATTTGCG
>JAYTFV010000585.1:0-20744 GCA_043734065.1 Planctomycetota bacterium | reverse complement strand
GGAGTTGGTCAGCAACAATGTGGTCGAACCCCTGGCATTCGGCCAGAGTACCGGAGTGTCCCCGACCGCTCTGATTATCTCGGCCGCCTTCTGGATGTATCTCTGGGGGCCGATTGGTCTGGTGCTGTCGGCACCGATTGCCGTCTGCCTAGTTGTCTTGGGAAAGAACATTTCACAGCTGGGGTTTCTGAATCTGCTGCTGAGTGATGGTCCGGCCTTGCGGGCTCACGTCGGGTTGTATCAGAGACTGATGCTGGGGGATCAGCACGAAGCCTCAGCGATGATCCTGCAACGGATGAAGACCTCTCCCGCTGACGAGGTGTACGATGCACTTCTCATCCCTTCGCTGAACTATACCCGGCGAGATCTGTTACGGGACTACCTGACGGATGACGACCAACGCATGATTCTCGAGGGCCTGCGGAAGACTCTGCTGGCGGTGGATGGATACGCCCACCCTTCAGCCGCCAAGACATTGCCTTCGCAGGATCCCCCCGTGCAGGCTGACCAAGTCCCGAACACATCAGCAGCACTCCAGTTGCCCACGGTGCTGGGCTGCCCGGCCCGCGACGACACGGATGATGTGGGACTGGAAATGTTCCGCCAACTGCTTAATCCGGATCGTTGCATCCTGGAAGTCACGTCGGTGGATTCGCTGGTCTCCGAACTGGTGGCTCGCATTACTGAGGAGGCTCCCGTCGCGATCTGCATCGCCTCTCTGCCGCCGGGGGGGATGTCCCATGCACGCTATTTGTGTAAGCGTCTGCGTGAAGCCTCGCCGCAGATTCAAATTATCGTCGGACGCTGGGGACCGAGTCGCGTCAGCAAGCTGGATCGGGAGCGGCTTGTGGCAGCCGGTGCCAACTCTGTCACAACAACGCTCTTGGAAACGAAGAAGCTGATCGAATCCCGGTTGTTGGTGTCGAGCGGTGAGCCTTTGATCGCATCGTCTACATAAACCGCCCGAGTGGTTGTCACCTAATTCGTACTGACGGGAGATGCTAGATTTGAAGTGGACTCGAGGACTGTTTCGTGAACGACTGGAACGATGGCAATCTCGGATTGGCGTTGATGGGTTGTTTCGCGAATTCGGCGACGACTTGCCGCTGCGCTCTGACCTCTACAGTGGAGCGCAGCTGGAACAGCATGCCGAGAGTCTGGCGGGATGGCATCAGATTGATCCGTCTGGCGGGCCAGACCGGCTTCTGGCTCGTCTGACCGCGAATGAAAAGGTATTGTTGAAAGCGTATGATTTAGTCACAGAGGCGGTGGAGGGGAAGCACCGCATTCCGCCCGCGAGTGAATGGCTGCTCGACAACTACTACTTGATCGAAGAGCAAATTCGGACGGCCCGGCGGCATCTTCCCAAGCAATACAGCCGCAGCCTGCCACGACTGCTGAATGGGCCTTCAGCGGGTTATCCGCTGGTCTACGACATGGCCTTGGAATTGATCTCGCATGTCGACGGGAAGATTGACGCTGAGCGGCTGCAGACGTTTGTCGCGGCCTATCAGCGGAGACGACCGCTGACACTGGGTGAGCTGTGGGCGGTTCCGATCATGTTCCGGCAGGCACTGATTGAGAACCTGCGGCGAGTGGCCGCGCGGATCGCCAAGGGGACCATTGCTCGCACCACGGCGGCGGAGTGGTCGGAGCGGCTGATGGAGTGTGCCGAGAAATCTCCACACGAGATCATCCTGCTGGTGGCCGATCTGGCCCGATTGAACCCGCCCCTCTCTTCGGCCTTCGTGGCGGAGATCACTCGCCGATTGCAGGGACACGGCACCACGTTTTCCGTGCTGATGACCTGGATTGAGCATCAGCTGGCGGCCCACGGGCGAACGATCGAACAACTCGTTCAAGAAGAAAGCCAGCAGCAGGCCGTCGATCAGGTGTCGATCAGCAACAGCATCGGAGGCTTGCGCGAACTGGAAGCGATCGACTGGCGAGAGTTCGTCGAGTCGCTCAGTGTGGTGGAGCAGATTCTCCATGAAGATCCCGCCGGTGTGTATCGGCAAATGGACTTCCAGACGCGCGACCAGTATCGGCGCGTCGTGGAAGATGTGGCGAAGCACAGCCGGCTCAGCGAAACGGAAGCCGCACGTCAGGTCGTCGATCTGGCGACAAGGACCGCTGCACTGAGTGGTGTCACTCATCGCACGGCGCATGTGGGCTACTTTCTGATCGACCGGGGACTGCCTGAGTTCGAGCACACCGTGCGGCGACGCTGGTCTTTCACCACCAGCTTGGCTCGCATGGTGAAGGGCGTTTCGCTGCCGTTCTACCTCGGGGCGATCTGCGTGTTCGCCATGTCGTTCACCGCTTTCCTCCTGTGGCAGACTCGATTAGACGGCAGCGAGGGCTGGGGGGCAGGGCTGTTGCTGTGGGCGGGGGCCACTCAACTGGGGATAAGCCTGGTGAACTGGTTGTCGACACTCCTCGTCGCGCCGCAACGGATGCCGCGTCTCGATTTCACGAAGGGAATTCCGGTCGAGTACTCCACGCTGGTCGTGGTGCCGACAATGCTGGTCAGTTCTGATGGCGTGGGTCGCCTGCTGGAAGGTCTGGAAGTCCGCTACCTCGCCAATCGCGATGACAATCTGCGATTCTGTTTGCTGACCGATTTTCGTGATGCCGCCACTGCTGAGCGTCCAGATGATGCAGCGCTGTTGCAGACCGCACAAGCCGGGATCGAGGCGCTGAATGAGAAGTACCGTGTCGGAGAGGACGACCTGTTCTTCCTGCTGCATCGTCCGCGGCAGTGGAATCCTCAGGAGCGGACCTGGATGGGCTACGAGCGAAAGCGTGGCAAGCTCGGCGATCTGAACTCGCTGTTGCGAGGCGGTTCGCTGGCCCCGTTTTCGCTGGTCGTGGGCCGCGACCCGCAATCTCTGACTCGGATGAAGTATGTTCTCACTCTCGATACCGACACCATTCTGCCTCGCGATGTCGCCAGAAAACTCGTCGGCACGATGGCCCACATCCTGAACCGCGCGAGGGTCGATGAGGCTCGGAAAGTCGTCGTCGAAGGCTACGGCATCTTGCAGCCGGGAGTGGCCATCTCCCTGGAGGACAATCTGCAGTCCTGGTACTCGCAGCTGAATTCCGGGGAGGCGGGGATTGATCCCTACACCCGCGAGATCTCGGATGTCTATCAGGATCTCTTTCACGAGGGTTCGTTTATTGGGAAGGGGATCTACGACATCGATGCCTTTCTGGCCACGATGGAGCACCGGTTCCCTGACAACCAGATTCTGAGTCACGACTTACTCGAAGGGTGCTACGCCCGTTCGGGACTCGTGAGTGATGTGCATGTCTATGAGAACTTTCCCGCACATTACAGCACGGATGTGAGCCGTCGGCATCGCTGGATGCGTGGGGACTGGCAGATCGCGGGGTGGCTGTGCCGGTCGGTTCCTGGACCGGTTGGAAAGGGAGTCCGCAATCCGCTGAGCTGGCTGTCGCGCTGGAAGATCTTCGACAATCTTCGCCGCACCTTAGTCGCCCCGGCACTGGTCACACTTTTCATCCTGGGATGGCTGCTCTGGCCGCCAGCGTGGGTCTGGACGGTGGTCGTACTCAGCATTGTCATGATCCCGGCGTGTTGTCTGTCAGCGGTTTCGGCGATGCGTGGGACGGGAGACTTTACGAGACTCCAACACTTGCAGCAGACGATCCGATTGGCGGGCGTCGGTCTGGCTCAGGCGGCCCTGATCCTCGCGTTCCTGCCCTATGAGGCCTACATCAGTCTCGATGCCTCTCTGCGTACCGTGGGCCGAATGCTCTTCACACGTCGGCGGATGCTGGAGTGGAAAACGGCCAGTGACGCCGAACGAGATGGGAGCCACAGCTTACTGGGGAGCTATCGTGCGATGGGGATTGCGCCAATTGTGGCACTTTCCACAACAGTCTCATTAGCCATCATGCAGCCGGAATCTCTCGACGCGGCGGCCCCGTTACTCGTGGCGTGGCTCGTGTCCCCTTGGATTGCCTGGCGGCTCAGCCAACCGGGAAAGCCGGACGAACGGCCTCTCACAGCGGCACAAGTCGTCTATCTGCATCAAGTGGCTCGCCACACCTGGCGATTTTTTGAGACACATGTCGGCCCGGAGGATCATTGGCTGCCACCGGATAACTATCAGGAGTACCCCGTCAGCACGCTCGCGCACCGGACTTCGCCGACGAACATCGGCATCTCGCTGTTGTCAAATCTGGCGGCCTGTGACTTTGGCTACATCTCAGTCAGTCGATTGCTGGAGAGGACGTCCCAGACGTTTCAGACGATGGGGCAACTGGAGCGCTATCACGGGCACTTTCTGAACTGGTACGACACGCTGACGTTGCTCCCGCTGTACCCGAAGTATGTCTCCACGGTGGATAGTGGAAATCTGGCGGGGCATGTCTTGACGCTACGCTCGGGGCTGATCGAGTTACTGGATCAGCCGATTTTGTCCCCCGGAGTCTGGGGGCTGCTGGATGTGACCCGTCAGGCCTGGCGGGACAGTTGTCTGTCGATGACGCCCGGCGATGCGGGTCTTTCTGAATTGTGCCCGCTGTTGGAACTGTTGGAGCGAGAACATCGGACGGGAGCAGTTTCGAAGGATCTCCGTTTGTCGGCGGAACTGCTTCAGAAGCTGGCCGCGACAGCTGCCGACATGCAACGCGACCCTCCTTCGATCTGTACGAAGGGAGTAGTCTCGCAGTTGGCAGATGTCGAACAGCAGTGCCGCGAGCATTCGTCCGACTTACTGCGAATTGCTCCGTGGCTGGGATTCTCATCCCCGCCGTTTGACCTGGGCCATCGCGGGCCTCCGGAACAAGCGGGCTTGCGCCAGGAACTGCTGTCGCTGGTTCATCAATTGGAGGCTGGCCCGACGTTGCGTTCGCTCGTTGGCATTTCGGAACAGCTCCTGCCGGTCGTGGATGAACTTCTCGGCAGGCTGGCGATTCCGTTGACAGCAGAGGATCGGTCCGAGAGAGAGTGGCTCTCGACGTTTCAAACACAGATCGCCACTGGTCAGCAGTTCGCCAACGAACGAGTGCAACGCATTCATGCGCTGGTCACTGCCTGCGGCGAATTTGCCGATATCGAATATGAGTTTCTGTACGACCCCGCGCGGCGACTGATGGCCATCGGATTTGATGTCAGTGAGCGTCGCCGTGACACCGGCTTCTATGACCTCCTGGCCTCGGAGGCACGTTTGTGCAGCTTTGTCGCCATTGCCCAGGGGCGCGTGAAGCAAGACCACTGGTTCGCCCTCGGTCGGCTGCTCACGACATCCAACCGACAACAGATGCTCCTGTCGTGGAGCGGGTCGATGTTCGAGTACCTGATGCCGCTGCTGGTGATGCCGACGCATCCGCACACACTGCTCGACCAGACGTATCGAGCGGTCGTTGAGCGGCAGCGACAGTATGGACGATTGCGAGGGGTTCCCTGGGGGATCTCGGAGTCGGGTTACAACCTGACGGATGCCCATCTGAACTACCAGTACCGCGCGTTTGGTGTGCCTGGACTGGGTTTCAAACGCGGACTCGCGGATGATCTGGTGATCGCACCCTATGCCACGGTGATGTCTCTCATGGTCGCTCCGCAGGCGGCGTGCGTCAACATGCAGGCGATGGACGGATTGGGATTCGCGGGAGAGTATGGTTTCTACGAGGCCATCGACTACACCCGCTCACGGCTGACACGCGACCATACCTGCGAGATCGTGAAGTCCTATATGGCCCACCATCAGGGGATGAGTCTCCTGGCGCTGGCCTATCGACTGCTCAACCGTCCGATGCAGCGCCGCTTCCTGGCGGACCCCCAGTTTCAAGCGACGGGATTGCTGCTTCAGGAACGCATCCCCCGCGTGGCGTCCTTCTATCCGCATGCCTCGGAAGCTTCTGACACGCGAGAACCGTCGGAAGATGTTCAGGCGCAGATGCGAGTCTTCACGACTCCCCACACGCCGATTCCTGAAGTGCATCTGCTCTCCAATGGCCGCTACCACGTGATGGTGACCAGCGGTGGCGGTGGCTACAGCCAGTGGAAGGGCCTCGCGGTGACCCGCTGGCGGGAAGACGCCACGTGCGATGATACCGGCCAGTTCTGCTATCTCCGCGATGTCACATCGGGAGATGTCTGGTCGACAGCGCACCATCCGACGCGGGTGGCCAGTCCCAAGTACCAGGCGATCTTCTCCCAGGCACGGGCCGAATTCCGGCGAGGGGATTATGGCATCAAGCTCCACACAGAAATCGCGGTCTCTCCCGAAGATGACATCGAGATTCGGCGTGTGACGCTGGTCAATCGATCCAGTCAGACGCGGACGATCGAACTCACGAGTTATGCCGAGGTTGTCCTGGCGAGCCAGGCCGCAGACTCTTCGCACCCGGCCTTTTCCAATCTGTTCGTGCAAACAGAAATCCTGGCCCAGCGACAGGCGATCCTCTGCACGCGGCGCCCGCGCTCGCACAAAGAAGTGCCGCCCTGGATGCTGCACCTGCTGGTGGTTCGCGGCATGACAGTCGGTGAGACCTCCTTCGAAACCGACCGTTCGAAGTTCATCGGTCGCAGGCGTACGACGGCCAACCCCAGCGCGATGCAGCGATCCGGGCGGCTCTCCAACACCGCGGGACCGGTACTCGATCCGATCGTCGCGATTCGTCAGCGACTGACATTGGCACCCGATGAGTCGATCTCCGTGGATGTCATTACCGGCATGGCTGACACCCGCGAGGCGGCGCTCCAGTTGATCGAGCGCTATCACGACCGCCATCTCGCGGATCGTGTCCTCGACATGGCGTGGACGCACGGGCAGGTGTTGCTGCGGCAGTTGAACGCCAGCGAAGGGGATGCCCAGATTTACGGCCGACTGGCCAGTTCGATCCTCTTCATGAACGCCGCCCAACGTGCCGCTTCGACAGTTCTGGCGAAGAACCAGCGCGGGCAATCCGGGTTGTGGGGACATGGGATCTCCGGCGATCTGCCGATTGTGCTGTTGCGAATCGGTCGCATCGACCGCATCGAACTGGTGCAGCAACTGGTTCAGGCACACGCTTACTGGCGACTGAAAGGACTCGCCGTCGATCTCGTCATCTGGAACGATTGCGATGCGGGCTACCGTCAGGAATTGCAGGACATGATCATCGGGCTCTGCTCTGCCGGAACCAATGCCCCCACGCTCGACCGACCGGGCGGCCTGTTCATCCGACGGGCCGAACAGCTGAGCGACGAGGACCGCACGCTGCTGCAAACAGTCGCGCGAGTCATCATCCTCGACTCCGAGGGAACACTCGAAGAACAGCTGGAACGTCGCAGCCGGACCGATCTCAAGATTCCGGAGTTGGTCCCAGCTCGTGGAAGTCGGCTTGCGGTGACGGTCTCAAAGCCGCTGCTGCCGCCGGTGAATCTCGCGTTCTACAACGGCCACGGCGGCTTCACTCCGGATGGGCGTGAGTACGTGATCTGGATGGCTCCCGGACTGGTCTGTCCGGCTCCGTGGGTCAATGTGCTGGCGAACTCGCAGTTTGGAACCGTCATCTCCGAAAGCGGAGGAGCCTATACGTGGGGCGAGAATGCCCACGAGTTCCGGTTGACGCCGTGGCACAACGATCCGATCACCGACCGGTCGGGCGAGGCGTTCTATCTGCGGGATGAGGAGAGCGGACAAGTCTGGTCGCCCATGCCCCAGCCGGTCCCCTCATCGACGCCGTATGTCTGTCGCCACGGATTTGGCTATACCGTGTTCGAGCATGCCGAATACGGCATCACGAGCGAGGTGTGGGTCTATGTCTCCGTCGATCTGCCGGTGAAGTTCGTTCAGATCAAGCTGCGCAATACCTCGGGGCGGACTCGCCGCATCTCTGTCACCGGATATGTCGAATGGACATTGGGCGAGATGCGGTCCAAGGGGCTGATGCACGTCGTCACTGAGGTCGATTCGCAGTGTGGGGCCTTACTCGCCCGGAACCCGTTCAGCCAGGAGTTCTCCAGTCGGATTCCGTTCTTCAACGTCTCCGAGAAGTTGCGGACGGTGACCGGCGACCGGACTGAGTTCGTCGGACGCAATGGGAGTCTCGCGCAGCCTGCAGCGCTCACTCGACAGCGACTCTCGAACCGGACCGGCGCTGGACTCGACCCGTGCGCGGCGATCCAGACCACGTTTGATCTGGCCGACGGTCGCGAGCGCGAGGTCGTCTTCACCCTCGGCCTGGGTCGCGACATCGGGCATGTTCGGCAGCTCGTGGAGAGTGTGCGCCCCTCGGATACGGCTCAGCGGAACCTCCAAGAGGTCTGGCAATTCTGGAAGCACACACTCGGTGCCGTCCATGTGGAGACTCCCGATCCCGCGGTGAACATGCTGGCGAATGGGTGGCTGTTGTATCAGACCCTGGCGTGTCGGTTCTGGGCGCGGAGTGGTTACTACCAATCGGGCGGGGCGTTTGGTTTCCGTGACCAGTTGCAAGATGTCTCGGCACTGCTGCACTCGAAGCCGGAGTTGATTCGTCAACAGCTGTTGCTGTGTGCCGCACACCAGTTTACCGAGGGCGATGTCCAGCACTGGTGGCACCCGCCGGTGGGTCGCGGAGTACGCACGCACTTCAGTGATGACTTCCTGTGGCTGCCGTTAGTGGCTTGTCGTTATGTCAGCGGGACGGGTGACACCGGGGTACTGGATGAGCGAGTGCGGTTCTTGTCAGGCCGCCCCGTGAAGCTGGAGGAGGAGTCGTACTACGACCTGCCTACCACGTCCGAGGAATCGGCCACGCTGTACGAACACTGCGTGCGGGCCATCACCAATGGCCTGCGTTTCGGCTCGCATGGTTTGCCACTGATCGGCGGCGGGGACTGGAACGATGGAATGAACCTCGTCGGCGAACTCGGGAAGGGGGAAAGCGTCTGGCTCGCTTTTTTCCAATACGGGATTCTGGAGAAGTTCTCAGAGATCGCCCGCATGCGCGGGGATACGGACTTCGCCGATCGCTGCGCTGCGGAGGCGGACCAACTGGCCGCGAACATCGAAAGCCAAGCCTGGGATGGGGAGTGGTATCGACGGGCCTACTTCGACAATGGAGAGCCACTCGGTTCCGCCACGAACGAAGAGTGCCAGATCGACTCGCTGCCTCAAAGCTGGTCGGTGATCTCGGGAGCGGGCGACCCAGATCGCTCGAAGCAGGCGATGCGGGCCGTCGACCAGCGGCTCGTGCGACGCGGCGACGCCCTCATTCAGCTGTTCGATCCGCCGTTCGACAAGTCGCAACTCGACCCCGGCTACATCAAGGGGTACGTCCCCGGTGTCCGCGAGAACGGGGGCCAGTACACCCATGCCGCCATCTGGACCGTGATGGCCTTCGCAAAACTCGGCAATCATGAAAAAGCCTGGGAGCTGTTCCAACTCATCAACCCCGTCAATCACGGATCGACGCCCGCGAAGATCGCGACGTACAAGGTCGAACCCTACGTCGTCGCTGCCGATGTCTACGGGGTCGAGCCGCACATCGGGCGCGGCGGGTGGACTTGGTACACCGGGTCGGCCAGTTGGATGTACCAACTGATCGTGGAATCACTGTTGGGTGTCCAACTGGAGGTCGAACACCTGCGGTTCGCGCCGTGCCTGCCTGTCGAGTGGAAGTCGTTCGTGATGCACTACCGATATCGCGAAACGGTCTACCACATCACGGTCGAGCAACCGCAGCCGTCATCGACCGTGAAACGTGTCACGGTGGATGGCGTCGATCTGCCGGGCTTGGTGATCCCCCTTGTGGATAATCATCTGGAGCATCACGTGACTGTGGTGTTATCATGAGAACTAAACCAGATCGAGGGAGGCTCGACATGTATTCCCGTGGGATGGCTGAGGCACGTACGACGGACTTCCGAGTCCGTCGATCCCCGGTCCCATCGGCAGCGACGGACCCGGAAGTCCGTCGTACGTCACGCTCCCGTCCGCGTGAGGTCGAACACCCGCTGGCACTACTCCACTGACCGATCATCTCCCCCCGTTCTTGTCAGACTCAAACTCCAATCCACACATGGACGAAATACCGAATCGGACTGAGATTATGACCAATCAACTCCCTCCGCTGCCCTCGACATTCCACGAGCAACCCGAATGGCTGCACGTAACGCTCTCCTGTATCGGGGACGGCATCATCACCACGGATAACCAGAGGATGATCACCTTCCTGAATCCGGTGGCTGAGGCCTTGACGGGTTGGACATTCGCGGATGCCACCGGGCTCGCGCTGGACACCGTGTTCCACATCGTCAACGAGGCCACACGAAAACGGGTGGAGAGTCCGACCCAAAAAGTCTTACGAGAAGGGGTGACTCTCGGGATGTCGAATCACACGATTCTCATTGCCAAAGACGGCACCGAACTCCCCATCGACGACAGCGCGGCGCCCATCCGCAGTGCCACGGGCGAAGTCGCCGGGGTCGTGCTGATCTTCCGCGATGTGACCGAGCGCAAACGTAACGAGCAGCTGGTTCAAGACGCCCTCACATACGCGGACAACATCATTGCGACGATGCGTGAGCCATTTCTGGTTCTCGATCATTCACTGAAGGTGGTGACGGCCAACGAGTCGTTCTATGAGGACTTCCACGTCACGAAAGAGGAAACGCAAGGCCAGTTCGTGTACGACCTCGGCAATCGTCAGTGGGACATTCCTGCCTTGCGGACGCTGCTGGAGGAGGTCTTGCCTCAGAACCAAGTCTTCCAGGACTTCGTAGTCGTGCATGACTTCCCCACTCTCGGGCGGAAGTCGATGTTGCTCAATGCGCGCCGCATTCGCCAACCGGGCAATCATTCGGAACTGATCCTGCTGGCGATTGATGACGTGACGAAAGGTCTGGAGATCGAGGAGTTGCATCGAGAAAGCGAAGCACGCTTTCGCGGGACGTTTGAAAACGCGGCGATCGGCATGGCCCATGTGGGTCTCGATGGCCGCTGGTTGCTGATGAACCAGGCGCTCTGTCGCATTATTGGCTATACGTCGGAGGAACTCGCCACCAAGACCATTGGCGACATCACGCATCCTGACGACCTCGACGCCGATCTGGCTCACGTGAAGCGGGTTCTGGCGGGTGAGATTGACAACTATGCCATGGAAAAACGTTATCTCCGTAAAGACGGCTCGCATGTCTTTGTGAATCTCACGGTCTCGCTGTTGCGCGATGCCGCCGGGCAGCCGCTGCACTTCATTAAGGCCATCGAGGACATCTCTCAGAAAAAGGCCGCATTGGCAGAGCTGGAGCGGGAGCGGCGATTCAATGAGCGGCTGACGCATGTGATGCCCAACGTGATGTACGTCTTTGATCTGGCGGAGCTCTGCGTGCGGTGGGTCAACCCGCAAGTGGAGACCCTCATGGGTTATCCCAAACAAGAAATTCTCGATATGGGATCGGAGGTCATGCCGCACATCATGCACCCCGATGATCTGGCGAAGATGCCCGCCTATTTTGCAACTCTGGCAGAGGTGGCGGATGGTGTCGCCCTCGACATCGAATACCGCTTGCGGCGCCCCAGCGGCGAATGGCGATGGTTCCTGGGACGCAAGACGCCGTTTACTCGCGATGCAGCGGGCCGAGTTGTGGAGATCCTGGGCACGGCAACTGATATCACCGATCGCAAGCGGGCCGAGGGCGCTCAACTCGCGAGCGAACGGCAACTGCGGCGGATTCTCGACACGATGCCGCCCAAGATCCAGACAACCAAGCCCAACGGGGAAGTGGAGTACTTGAATCCGCAGTGGTCCGAGTACACCGGTCTGGTATTTGATCAACTCAAAGGCCGTGGCTGGAAGCAGGTGATCCATCCGGAGGATGTGACCGAGCATGTTCGACTGTGGCGGCAATCGATGCAGACGAGTCTGCCCTTTGAGTTCGAAAGCCGCCTCCGACGGGCCGATGGGGAATACCGGTGGCATGTGAACCGGGCGCTTCCGATACGGGACGTGGAGGGGCAGATCACCATGTGGGTCGGCTCGAATACCGATATTCATGACATCAAGCAGGCCGAAGTGACGATCCATGTCTCCGAAATCCGCTATCGCCGACTGTTCGAGGCGGCCAAAGATGGCATCCTGATCCTCGATTCGAACAACGGCAAGATCGTCGACGCCAACCCCTTCATGTGCAATCTGCTGGGTTACTCTCGCGGGGAATTCAGCGGAAAGGAGATGTGGGAAATTGGACTGTTTCGCGACAAGTCGGCCAACGAAGCCGCTATTCGGGGGCTGCAAGAGTCGGGCTATCTCCGCTACGAGCATATGCCTCTGGAGACAAAAGCCGGACGGCAGGTGGAAGTCGAGATCGTGGCCAACGTCTATCAGGAAGACCAGCAGAAAGTCATCCAGTGCAACATTCGCGACATCACCGAACGCAGTCACATGGAAGAACTGCTGCGGAACCAGTCGGTCGAGATGTCCGACCTGCATCGTCGCAAGGATGAGTTCCTGGCCATGCTCAGCCACGAACTCCGCAGCCCGCTGGCTCCCATCGCTAACGCCGTCCAGTTGCTCGGCCTGCAATCCGAGACGGAGACTCTGATCCACAAGAAGGCCCGCGACATCATTCAGCGCCAATTGGGACAGCTGCAACATCTGGTCGATGACCTGCTGGAAGTGTCGCGGATCACCACGGGTCGAGTCCAGCTGCGCAAAGAGCGAGTGACCGTGAACAGCATTGTGCAGGGGGCGGTGGAGACGACTCGCCCGCTGATCGAGGTGCGTGGACATACACTGACGGTCACGATCCTGCCACCGCCGATCTGGCTGGACGCCGACCCCGCTCGATTGGAACAGGTGGTGGTGAACTTACTGACGAATGCCGCCAAGTACACGGAAGAAGGCGGGCAAATTCATTTGTCCGCCCAGATGGAGAGTGGGGAGTGCGTGTTACGCGTGCGTGACAACGGAGTGGGGATCAGCCCGACACTGTTGCCGCGGATCTTCGATCTGTTCACACAGGCGGAACGCTCGCTGGACCGGTCTGAAGGCGGGTTGGGGATCGGCCTCGCGTTGGTGCAACGGCTGACGGAATTGCACGGCGGAACTGTCGAGGTGCAGAGCGTGCTGGGGCATGGCAGCGAGTTCATCGTGCGGTTGCCGCTCCATGATGACGAGCAGCGAGTGGCCCAAGGCGAAGTGGATGGAGTCCTCGATCCTCCTCACACCCCGCGTCCCCCGCAACTGCGAGTTCTGGTGGTGGATGACAACGTCGATACGGTACTCAGCTTCTCGATGCTGCTTCAGGCTTCGGGGCATGAGGTGCGTACGGCTCACGACGGACTGGAGGCCCTGCAGGCGGCCCTCGACTACCGACCGGATGCGATGTTGCTCGACATCGGATTGCCGGGTCTGAATGGGTATGAGGTGGCCAAACGGGTCCGCGAGCATCCGCAGCTGCGCGATGTGGTGCTGGTGGCCTTGACTGGTTATGGTCAGGATTCGGATCGGGCGACCTCGCTAGAGGCGGGCTTCAATCACCACATGGTGAAGCCCGCGAGCTTTGAGCAGATCAAACAGATCCTGTCGAATGTACCGCGTTTGCCTCGGTGAGGCACCGTATGGTGGGACAAGCCGCTTTGGGCGCTGGCCCACGATTTCAAGGACACGCGAGACCGATGGTGGGCCTACTACTGAGAATGAACCACGACGAGACTGGCCGATCGACAGCGAGCGTTGGACGTGAGTCCAACGTGTTTGGGGAATCGTTGGCCGTCGCGACGCTGTTCCGAGGAAGTGCATCGCGCTGGCACGGGGGACTTACGTCCGCCCGCTCGCTGCGATTTGGTAGGGACATACGCCATCAGACAAGTGGCAGGCCCCAAGTCCACTCACAACAAGAACACCCCATGAGAACGAACGTGAAGACAGATTCAGCAAAGACACTGCGAGTTCTGATCGTCGATGATGTTCGCGACGGGGCGGACGCCCTAGGACTGCTGGTCGAAGCCCTCGGCCATCAGGTGCATGTGACCTATGGCGGGAAGCAGGCCCTCGATGTGGCGATGACATTTCGCCCCGACCTGATGCTCGTGGACCTCTTGATGCCCGGCATGGGCGGGTGCGAGTTCACCAAGCACATTCGCGAGATTCCAAGCTTCGCGAAGACGAAGATCGTGGCGGTTACCGGCCAGAAGAACAACGAGGACAAAGCCCTGGCCATGCGAGCCGGGTTCGATGACTTCCTCGTCAAACCGGCCTCGCTGGCCGAGATTCAAGCGGTGTTGGCCAGTGTCAAGCCGGTGGCCGCAGCGGTCGGCCTCCAGCCCATACCGACCCCCGCGCGAGCTAACTCGGACGCCGAACCACGCTTGCCGATGGGGGAAGCCCGCCGCATCCGCTATGAGCGCCCCTCGAAAGTCCTGACTCAAGCCGAGAGCGAAGCGGCCATCTGCGACGGAATCATTCGCTTCCAGGAGGAGTACCTCGGCTGGCGATCCGAACAGGTTTTCGTCCACTTCATCAAGGACCTGCTGGTGGTCCGTATTCGCGGAGTCCTGACTCTGGCGGAGCGGCAACTCAGCAAATCATCGCTGCCAGAGAAGGGCCGCGACCTGGTCAAGCAAACCAGAAAACAGTTGCTCGAACTGGCCCGCCCAATGCTGGAATCACTGGTCCACGAAGCCGTAGGCGTGAAGGTCGTCAGCATGCACCACGACATCAGCACCGTGACCGGCGAGGAGATGGTGATCTTCACCGTCGCCGAAACCCCCCGCTTCCAGTGAGCGTTGAGCCCCTGGCCGTCTGGCCGTTGTCGTTCGTGACACGGAGTGGGGAAGTCTGTCACGGTTTGGCGGGCGTCTGCCCCAGCGTCTCGACCCAGTCGAGGTGACAGGGGGCGAGTGTTCCGTCCTCACCGATCGAGTAGAACCCAGGATGGTCGACCTCGGAGGAGTAACTCCATTCGGGCAGCATGATCGACCAGCGGTCTGTAAACCCAAATTGGCGATATGTGCGCGTGGTGCCGCACACGACTCCGTGGACTGTGACGAGCAGTTCGATCGGTTTGTCGAGGATGCCGGGCGAGAGCACGCGGCCCTCGATATGGTAGGGATGCTGCTCGGCCCCCGTGGCCTGAACGGGCGGCAGAGGCAGCAGACATTCCAGTTTCCGAGGCTGTCCCGTCCCGATACGAAAACTCTTTACGGGCCGACCGAGCCACTCGGAATGCGGACCGATTCGGAACAGGTTCCAGCGATCGGAGCTGTCACCAAAGCGTGTGCGGATTAAGTCGGGGACATGCGAGTGAAGCAAGACTTCGGGGGAGAAGGAGAGGTTGTTGTACGGATCGTGGACCACGAGTTTGTCACGCAGTGCGATGCCAGGATCACGGACGGGAGATCCAATCATCGGAATGACCGGTTGAATGCCCACCTGGTCGAGAATAGTGGGCAACAGGTCGGTCGACTGCACCGGAAGGTCGTTCACCTCTCCGCTGGTATGGCCGGGATATTTGATGAACAGGGGGACCGACAGGATGTCTGCCGCGTTGTCTTGGGAATACTGCCGACGGCCCTGCCCGAGGCGGAACGAGATTCCGTGATCGGCGGTCACGATCAACAGGCAACGCTCCCAGACGCCGACTTCCTTTAAGCGTGCCGTCAACTGGCCGACCAACGAGTCGACGTACATCACCTGAAGCAAATGTCGCTGTTGGTTTTGAATGACTCCCAGTTCATCGGAAATAATGGAGGAGTCAGACTCCAGGCAGAGTTTGTCCAGATTGCTGCGGTCTCGGGCATAGCGCGTCCCCGTCGGGAAGTAGCACCACGGGGCATGCGGGATCATCAAGTGGGCGAAGTACAACACCGACCGGGGCGTGCTGTCGACGCACCGCAGGAAGTGCTCCACCTGCTCATCACGGCGATCGGTCCATCCGTAGCGAAAGGTTCCGCGTCGAGCGGCGCGGTCCACGTGGTCGGAGTCATGGAAGCCGAACCAGACGGGCGGAACAATCGGCAAGCGGGAATGGAAATCATTCGGGGTGAGTTCATACAGATAGACGTGACTGAGGACATTCAGAATCCCCACCGTCTGAGATAAGGCTTCCCGGATTCCACTCTCGTGTCGCTCGCTCCGTCGCGGAGCGAGCGCGGTCATCGGCTCAAAGACCGCGAGGTCATACCCCCCCGCAGTCGACAGCATATTGAACAGATTCTGCGGGTAGGTGGAGGGGGCCAGTTGGTATCCGTTGCGAGTGTAATTGCCCGTCAGGATGGCGGGCAGAGCGTGGATCGTGTCCGGTGAGACACTGGCCGCACCGCGATACCATGTCGAGTGCTGTCGCAGCTCGGCCAAGTGGGGGAAGCGAACCGCATCGATCTCCCGGTCCGGTGTCATGAGTGAGCCACCGCAAAACTCGTCGAAGACCACCATCACCACGGGCACCGGATCGCGAGAGAGATCGTGTATCGCGCGATGCGCGACGCTGGCATCCGTGGCATGCAACCTCATCCACAGGATCATGGGAAAGACGATCAGGGCGGGAGCAGCCCAGGTGACCAGGGACCGCAACCCGGCGAAACGGTCATAGGCCGCCGTTACCGCACAGGCCGATCCCAAGGCTCCGACAATGACAAACACTCCCGGAAGAAATGTGGCCCGTTGCCAGATTTCCAACAACAACAGGGTGCTGCACAGTAACACCACACTCAAATGTAACGCCTCGCGCAGCTGCCGATGCCGCAGTCCCGCCAGCCCCTCCAGGCCGACAATGAGTGCCGGGAGCAGTAGCGACATGACGACAACCACGCCCGCGATGGCCAGGGGAGTCACCTCGGGATCGACGAGAAACTCGGCCTGATGGGCGAGTCGGTCGTAGAAGTTTTCCGCAATCGCGAAGCTGGTGAGGACAAAGACGTGCAAGGCGTCCAGGCCAAATCGGCGCGGCACCCGTGCCGTCGACGGACGCACGACTTCAGAGGTCTTCAACGGTTCGACAACCGGGGTCATGACAGCACTCGCGATCGGGCAAAGTACAGCGTCCTCGATCCACCACTCAACACCAGCGTGTCCGAGACCTCGAACAGCCGCTGCAATTCCTGCTCGAAGTTCGCTCGGGTGTAGTCCGGGCAAACCCCGTTCCGCCGGCTGAGCAACCGACGGGCCATCGCATCTTCCGGTGCGACAAATTCAATCACCAACGACGACCGCAATTCAGCCAGCCACTCCATGAGTTCGGTCAGTGGTATCCCGCACCCGATGACGAGATGGTGAATCAGGGCCAGCGACAGTACGAGCTCCGGTCGCCCGCGCTGCACCAGACTCGATCGTTCGCGACCGCGCCAGCCCAGCCCCGCCACCTGATCGGCGAGATTCGACACCAGCGGCAGAATCTGGCCTCCCGGTCGAGGCGGCTCGGTCTTCAAGGATTGATAGAGTCGCTCCACGCACAGATGGTCCGCATCGATCGCCACCACCTGCTGCGAGTGTTCCGCGGCGATGCGGCTGAATGTCCCGGTATTACAGCCGAGATCCCACGTCAGCGACCATGAGCGGGACGCCACACAGCGGCGGACGAACGCCTCTTTCCATTGCCGGTCTTCGGCGGTGTAGCTGTGGTCGTGGTCGTACTCCGACCAGGGGGAGTGAGCCTCTTTCCAAGTGAGTCCACTCACCACATGAGCGAGATTCCGAAAGTTGGCCGCCAGCATCTCCTTCTGAAATCCCGACTGACTGAGCGACTGCGACGCCGGGTTTTTCTCAATCGTGGGAGATGACTGCAGCCAGGCATGCAGGCCCACGTGTGTTCGAACGCCGCGTCGGAAGCAGTCGCGAAACGACATCAGGTTCCAGCACTCCTGCGGTGTGATGCCGTCCAAACGGCCACGCAGCCACGGGTGAAACGGCACGTGCTTGTAGGCTTGCAGCATCAACGGATAGAGCAGCGTCTGACAGAATTGTCGATAGCCGGACCACGGGCGGTCCGGGGCCAACTCCTCGAACGAGGCCACATCGATGAAGACCGGTTGGACACCTCGAAACTGCACGTTGTAGGCAGTCCCATCTTTGAGAGTCAGATTCTCAGCCAGGGCTTCGTTCAGTAACTCCAGATGCAACAGGGCAGCCTCTTTGAGCATGCCAAAGGGCCACTCGAAGGGGTAGGAGATGAACGGAATCCGCTCATGCTGGAGGACGCCGAACCACACGGACTGGGGTTCCGATGGTCCAGAATAGCGCTCCGTCCGGACGATGCGTCCCTGTTCCATCCAGTGCTGGAAGAGACCAGACTGCTCCAATTTCAGCCACTGCTGCCATGCCTGCGGGGACAATCCTCGCAGCACGTTCCCGCGATCGTCATAGAACACACGACCCTCTCGGTCGCGGTAGGAACCCGGCTCGCTGGTCGGCATGATGATTACTTGGACTGCTCATCGGACCGGTGAGCGCGAAACCGCCACGCGAAGTTCGAGAGCATATAGCGGCAGAAGACCAGCATCCCGGCAGAACCGCCGACGATCGCCTGCAATACCAAGCTGCCAGAACCGGGATCAAAATAGGCCAGGAGCGAAAACGAATGCATGACAGTTAACCCTTCACACTGGCCCATTGGACGGGACACGGACCTCCGCGCCTCTTTACTGAAGAACGCTGACTCGTGGTTGAATCTACTGCGTTCCGGTATCCTCAGGGCGGATGGCCGAGAGCGGGATTCAGAAGACACACCGCCTCCTCCCCGGCCCTCTCATTACACAGCACGCACTACACTGCAATTCGTGTGCCAGGGCGTCGAATGGCCGCGTCTGGGAGATCGCATCTGGCCGAGGCTGGCCGAGTCCCTGACGCTGCTGCGGTGGGGGCTGGGTTGGGGGCGATATTTGCGTTAGGATTTAGCGCGTCAGGATTCACTCGTGACTCCGGCGGGACGCCCGCCTGCGGCCACTTTCAGGTGGCAAATGCTCCCTCATTCCCACCGGAATCCTGCCAGATGCCTGCCCACGCTGCCCTCTGGGGCTTGGTCCTCGGTCTACTCGGTTCAACGGTCGTGATCGCTGCGGAGCCTGCGGATTTGATTCTGCATGGCGGAAAGATATTCACGGCGGACTCGGGCAACTCCCTCGTGGAGGCGCTCGCGATTCGCGGGGAGCGGATTGTGGCGGTCGGGGCGGATGCGGATGTCCTCGCGCTGAAAGGACCGCAGACGCAGGTCATCGACCTCGCGGGCGGGATGGTGTTGCCGGGGTTGATTGACTCGCACGTGCATGCCTCCGGGGCGTCGATGTTTGAGTTCGATCATGACGTGCCCGACATGACCTCGATCATCGACGTACTCGCCTATGTCCGGCAGCGGGCCGCCGTCGTGCCCGCCGGAGAGTGGATCAACTTGCAACAGGTGTTCATTACTCGGCTCAAGGAGCAGCGTTACCCCACGAAAGCCGAACTCGATGAGGCGGCTCCGAAACACCCGGTGGCGTTTCGCACCGGACCCGATGCGTCAGTGAACACGCTGGCCCTCCAGGAGAGCGGGATCGACAAGGCATTCGCCGCCTCGCACTTGGATCAGGTCCACGTCAACGCGAACGGCGAGCCAACGGGGCTGCTGCGGAAGGCGGGGTCGATTCTCAAGACGAAGCCCGCCTCGACCGAGAAGAAAGCTTCTCCAGGGGAGCGCGACGCCCGGCTGGTCGCGTTGCTCCAGGACTACAACAGTGTGGGGATCACCGGGGCGATCGACCGCAACTGTTCGCTCGAAGGCCAGGAGCAGTTCGCTCGATTGGAGATGCAAGGAAAGCTCTCCGTGCGGATGCGGCTCTCGCGAGCCTTCGAGGCAAACCGTCCCCTCGCAGCAGTGCAGAAAGACCTCGACGAGATCGCCGCAGACCCGCTCTTTCGCGAAGGGAGCGCGCGGCTCAAGATCATCGGCATCAAGGTGTTCCTCGATGGCGGGATGCTGACCGGCAGTGCCTTCATGAGCCAGCCTTGGGGCGTCAGCCGCATCTACGGCATCGACGACCCGGCCTATCGCGGCATGCGCTACATCCCGGATGAGTTCCTGGTTCCTCTGGTGCGGGCCTGTGCCGAGCGGAACCTCGCGTTCACCGCGCATAGCGTCGGCGACGGGGCGGTGTCCGCTCTGCTCGACGCCTATGCGACCGTCAACAAAGACACGCCGATCGGGCCCACGCACTCGACACTGACGCACTCCAACTTCATGAGCGCCGAGTCCGTCAAACGCTGTGCCGAACTCGGCATCGGCGTCGACATCCAACCCGCATGGTTGTACCTCGATGCACATACGCTGATCGCTCAGTTCGGGGAGCAGCGGCTGCGCTACTTCCAGCCGCTATCGAGCCTGTTCGCGGCGAAAGTCCCCGTCGGCGGCGGCAGCGACCACATGCAGAAGATCGGCTCCCTCCGCAGCCTGAATCCCTACAACCCGTTCCTGGGGATGCAGGTCGCGATCACCCGCCTGAGTAAATTCCACCCGATCCCACTGCACCCGGAAGAGGCCCTGACCCGCGAGCAGGCGATTCGCTTCTACACGATCAACAACGCTTGGCTGATGCGGTCGGAGCAGGAGATCGGCTCGCTGGAGGTCGGCAAGAGGGCCGACTTCATCCGGGTCGACCGCGACCTGCTCATATGTCCGGTCGACCAGATTCGCGAGACGAAAGTGCTGGGGACGTGGGTCGATGGGCAGCGAGTATTCGGTTCGGGCGAGTGATCACTCGACATCCAGAGAAACCGTTGAGCCGCGACGCGAAGTCTTCGAAGCGGAGCGAGGAGTCCCCGATAATCGCTCC
>JAYTFV010000584.1:0-2568 GCA_043734065.1 Planctomycetota bacterium | reverse complement strand
CAGCCATCAGCGGTCAGCCAGAGGGATCAGCTTCTGGCTGATCGCTGACTGCTGATCACTCTCCTGCCTGCAACAATTGCACTCCCCACGGCATCTCTTGCAAACACTCGTTCATCACTTCGATGACGCATTGTCGCGGAAGTGATTGAGTGGATGTCATTAAACCTTGCCCATGTCTCCTGGGATGAACCGGATCGTTGCTCCCACCGGCAACTCTTGCCATTCGTCTTCGATTCGGTTCTTTGGCACTCCGCGTGCATCTCCAAGCACTATCCCGCAGCCGTCGCACAGACGGCGACCGTCTCGCCCGCTGACTCTCCGATTTGTCAGTCGTGATCGAACGAGATAGGCCCCTCGCGGAGCCTCTCATACTTGGAGATTCTCATGTCGACCCCACGCTTCAGTCTTTACTTCTTGACCACGCTGGTCTGTTGCACCGGAGCCGTCCAGGCCCAAGGCCCCTGGCCGACGTTGAACCGACCGACCTTCTTCTCCCCGGTCCAGGAGTTCTTCACCCCGCGCTCCTACACGACCAGCTATGCACAGCCGATGTCCAGCCAGTACCCCAGCACGCCGATCATTCCGGGCGTACCGCAATGTGCGAACGGTCGCTGTCGCCAGTCGTGCCCGAACGGGCAGTGTTCGAAAAGCAATCGTTGTGCGAACGGCCAGTGTGGTCCGAACTTGAGTTGCCCCAACGGCCAGTGCGGCCCCGGTGTCGGGAGTTGGAACTCCGGTGGTTACGGAACCTCTGGCACGCCCCAATCGAGGATGCCGAACTCGTCGATCGGTTTTCGTCCGCTGACTCCCGTGAACCCGAACTATAACGCCCCTCGCCCAGGGAACTTGAACCGCCTGTTCCCGCTCGAGGCAGGGGCTCCCGTCAACGGTGGATTCAACGCCCCCCAAGGGCCAATGTATCGCGACCGGGAGTCGATGGTCCCGCAGGGATATGAATTCGGCAGTGACTCCGGAGTGCGGCTCCAGTAGTCATCGCAGAGCGCCGGACTTCCGAAGTCTTCTGAGACTTCGGAAGTCTTTTTGCGTGAGAGCGCTTCGCTTCGAAGACTCCGCGTCGCGGCTAAACAAGCGGATTAACTCTGCCCGGCAGCGAGTTGGTGGGCCAGTTCGAGAACTCTCATATTCGCGAGACCGTCCTCGCCGGGATCGACCAGTTGCCCCGCAGCGATCGACCGGCAGAAGTCATTCACTTGCTCGGCGTATTGATTGGCCGTGGGGATCGCGATCTCCTCCCAGGGAGTCGCCCCGTCGCAGTTCCGCTTAATTTTAATCACGCTGTTATCGGGCGGCACAAAGGCGTCCTCCAACAGGATGCGTCCCTTCTCCCCCACGATCTCCGCCTGACACCGATAAGGCAGCTCGAAGCTGCAATCGATGTTGGCCAGGATCTCACCAGGAAAGGTCAGGCCGATCCGCATCGACAGATCGACGCCGGTCGGTCCCCAGTGGGCACTGGAATCGATACGCGACGGCTCCGACTCGGCAAAGAACCGGGCACAGTTCACCCCGTAGCACCCCACATCCCACATCGCCCCGCCGCCACGATCCGGGTCGAGACGCCAGTCGTTGCGATCGATGTCGAACGAGAAGCTGGCCACGATCTGCCGCAGCTGGCCGATCGCTCCCGACCGCACCAGTTCGCGGGCCCGCTTCGCGCGTGGGTGATGCCGCCACATGAACGCCTCTTGCAGGATCACCCCCGCCGCGCGGCAGGCGTCGATCATTGCCCGCGACTCGTCTGTGTTGAGGGCCAGCGGCTTCTCACACAGCACATGCTTCCCGGCCTTGGCTGCGGCAATCGTCCAGCGGTGGTGTTGCTCCCCGGTGCAGGGGATGTAGACCGCGTCGACGTCCGGATCGTCGAGGACCGCCTGATAGGAGTCGTACGCCTTCGCCACCCCGTGGCTCGCCGCCCACTCCTTCGCCACCCCCGGTCGCTCACTGGCCAGGGCGTGCAGCACCCCCATCGTCGATCCCTTCAGACCAGGAATCAACCCGCGATGCACAATGCGACCGCAGCCGAGAATACCGAATTTCAGAAGATTCATGAGTTCCCAACACGCGAGTGGACCAACAGAGCGAAAGTGCCTGCCGGGAGCTTAACGGCCCGCCACCTCACCAGCCAGAGGCGAGCCGAATGCATCATCCCCCGCAGCCTTCCCCGGAGAACGGAATTCATTCCGTTCTGATTTCTTGATACCGGGATTGACTTCTCAAGAAGCCGCTGAAAACTGCCATTTGTCGCCGTCGTTGCATCTCAGACAGCGAATCGCGATGGGGCGTGTCTTCGCCTCTTTTGTTTCAAGAGTCTTGCAGTCGTTCGACGGTCCTCGGTTCACGGGAATTCCGATCATGGCGTTGCGAAATTGGTTTCAAGCATTTTGTGATCGTCTCCACTGATACTCGATCTCGCTCCGACTCTCACTCTCGGGGGGGATGAAGAGGTCAGCTAGTGCCCCCGCCACGCTAAGAACGGGGGTAGGAGGGCTGGCCGATTTCTGGGAGACTTCGGGAGCACAAGGAGGTGTTCATGAACAAGAAGTACGT
>JAYTFV010000583.1:0-4579 GCA_043734065.1 Planctomycetota bacterium | reverse complement strand
CTTGGCGGGGAACTTGGTGCCGTAGCCAAAGGCCACGCCGACCGGACAACCCGGTCCGATGTTCACGAGTTCCGGCAGGCTGTCGAGGTAGTAAGACGGCCACTTGCCGGTCCCACTCCGCCAGCCGAACTCGCTGCCGCTGACGGCGTGCGAGACGCGGGTCGGTCGATACCAAGGAGCGCCGAAGTCATACTCCATGTCGGCGTCATAGGCGAACAGTTCGCCATCGGCGTTGTAGGCCATGTCGCACGGGTTGCGATAGCCGGAGCTGATGATCTCCCAAGTCTTGCCATCGGGGTCGGTCTTGGCGATCCAGCCACCGGGCGCCAGGATGCCGACCGCGTGGCCGTTGGCGTCCCACTGCCGGGGCAGGATGTGGTCCTCATTCCAATTCAGCGGCAGGCGGCTCTTGTACTTGGCCCGCTCCTCTTCTGGCAGGTTCGGGAGTTCGGTCGGCTCGAACGGAGGCCGCGTATGGTTGCCGCAGATCACGACAATCGACTGGCCATCGGGCGAGAGCCGCAACGAGTGCGGACCGTGTTCGCCGCCGCCGCGAAACTCCTTCAGCTTGACTACCTCGTCGTATTGGTCATCGCCGTTCGTGTCCTTGCAACGATAGAGGCCGCTCCCCTTCCCGCCGTTGACCGAGACGTAGAGCGAGTCGAAGGCATACAGCAGCCCCTGGGCTGAGGAGATATCGACTGCGAGGCGTTCGACCTGCACCGGGTCGGGACTGCCAGGAGCCGGGAGGGTTACGCGGCACAGCCCCTTGTTGTCCTGGTCACTGGCGATCAGTCGGCCTTTGTGGTCAAAGGCGATGCAGACCCACGAGCCGAGTTCGTCTTTCGGCACCGTGAACAGACGCTCGACCTGGAACCCGGGCAGAGTGTTGAACTGGCCGGTCGCGACCGCTCCCGTGAAGACATCGCCCCATGGGCCATCGCCGAGCTGGCCGACGATCTTGGGTTTGACGAATTCGGCAGCGTCGGGCTTTTCGGCGAGGAGCCACGATTCATCCGTTACCACGTAATCGATCTTGCCGTCCGGGCGATGCAGAGCGAGTCGGGCCACGAGGCCCCCGGTCCCGCCCTCGTTGCTGATCTGAACCAGCAACGTGTTCTCTCCATCGACGACGTGCTTGGTGATGTCGACCTTCGAGGGCTGTTGCCATTCGGTCCCGGCGGCAACTTGCTGGCCGTTGAGCTTGGCGGAGAAGACGTTGTCGCAACTGATCTGCAACACGGCCTTCTGGACGGGGCCGGTGAAGGTCTTCCTGACGTGATAGACCTTGCTGAAGTCAGCTCCATAGATCCATTTCGGAATGCTTCCGCTGGGTGGCGGTGGATCGTCGGTCGTCGCCTGGGGAGCCGGAGCATCGGTCACGCCGGTCGAGGGGAGCTTCTCGACCGCATGAGTGTAGACCTGCGGGTCAGCAGCTCGCAGTGGGGGGCTGCCTCCGACAAGAGCGAGGATCGCCAGCAAGCAGAAGAGTCGACAAGTGAAAGCCATCCGAAACACCCGCACAGGAACCTCCGTCCGCAACTCCCAGGGAGCGAGTCGCACACAACTGCCCTGCCCCTCGACAGATCAAACAGTTGTGATGGGAGGACGATAGGAGATTCGCAGGGAGGACTCCAGCGAACGGCGAACTCGGGGTGTAAGGGGCGTCCCAATCGTCGGTGAATCGGGAAGATGTCAGGTCTTCGTCCCCAACGGGGTCAGTTCACCGACGATCGAGATGCACACACGATCGGGGTTGGAGGGGGGCGTCACCGTTCGACGAACAGCGAGCAATGCCTTAGACTCAATGATGTACACATCACACATTGTCATGCGGCCCGTGAGTCTGATTCATGGGTGGCATGTCCTTTTCCGAAGGCCCTTCCCATGAGCGAAGTCACCATCATCACCACCCGCCTGAACGGCCCCCTCCTCGTGGAGGGGCCGATCAAGTTGTGCGACCATGAGGGGCATGTCTACGACTTGCAGGGCAAGGAGAAGATCGCCCTCTGCCGCTGCAATCATTCGCAGAACAAGCCGTTCTGTGACGGGGCGCACAAGACCTGCGGGTTTACGGCGGATCGTAAGGCGGTGTAGAAGTTTTCAGTTGTCAGTTTTCAGTTGTCAGCCAGAAGGGATCGTTGAGCGTTGAGCGATCAAGAAGTTCCTCAATCAGATTCGCCCGCCTCAGCCTCTCCCCTCCGGTCGATCAACGATAAACCATCAACCATCTCCTCGGAGCATTCCATGCGTCGGTCGTTTTTGTCTGTCTGTGCAGTTCTGATCGGTCTGGCTGCGGTGAATGCCAATGCCGCCGAGCCGACTCAAGTCATTGACCTCTGGCCCGCAGCCGCGCCTGGGGAACCGAGCGGGATCGGCGAGGAGACCTCGGTCGTCGGCAAGCCTAGCGAGGCCAACCCCATCATTCGCATCGGCAATGTGACCAAGCCGACGCTCACCATCTTTCGCCCGGCTGCGGACAAGGCGAACGGCACCTCGGTCATCATCTGTCCGGGGGGCGGGTACAACATCCTGGCCTGGGACTTGGAGGGGACCGAGATCGCCGAGTGGCTCAACAGCGTCGGCGTGACCGGCATCGTGCTGAAGTACCGCGTCCCGAGCCGACCGAACGCCCCCAAGGACGAGGAAAAGCCCGTCTGCTCGCACCAGGACGCCCAGCGGGCCATGCGACTCGTGCGGAGCAAGGCTGCGGAATGGAAGCTCGACGGGCAGAAGATCGGCATCCTCGGGTTCTCTGCCGGAGGTCATCTCGCCGCCCGGACCTCCACGAACTACGAGACCCTCAGCTACCCGGCCATCGATGACGCCGACAAGCTGAGTGGCCGCCCCGACTTCACGATCCTGATCTACCCGGCCTACCTCGTGACGAAGGACATGACAGCTCTTACTCCCATGATTGCAGTCAACGACAAGACCCCGCCCGCCTTCCTGGCCCACGCCTACGACGATGGCGTCACCGCCGACAGCAGCGTGCAATACTTCCTGGCCCTCAAGCGGAACAAGGTGCCCGCCGAACTGCACGTCTACAGCAAGGGCGGCCACGGGTATGGCATGCGTCCGAGCCCGAATGCCGTCGTGACCTGGCCGAAGCGCTGTGAGGATTGGATGCGTGCCAGCGAGTTGGTGAAGTAGGACATTGTCGGCGATTTCTCCGAAATCGCTGGAGCGACGTGACAATCAGGGAAGGCATACAAACCAGAGTCAACGTTATCGAAGCGGTCGTTTGTTTCGCGAACATCGACTTGCGACTCGAATCTCGCACCAGCGATTTCGGAGAAATCGCCGACGATGAACCCCGGACGGGCAAATGTGCCCGTCCCACGACAGGACGTCCCCTTGTCCTCGCCACCCCTTCGTATCCCGGCTCTCCACTCCGTCGACGAGTTCCGCTCGGCGCTGGTCGCGCTGAGACTCGATCTCCCGATGGATGATCGGTCGCTATCGGCGGTCGATGGGAGCCCGCTGGCGGAGCCGCTTACCATCGGCGATCTGCGGATCGGCAACCGCTGGTGCATCCATCCGATGGAGGGCTGGGACGGGACGGCGGACGGGAGACCGAGTGAGCACACGCTGCGGCGGTGGCGAAACTTTGGGTTGTCGGGGGCCAAGCTGTTGTGGGGCGGGGAGGCGTTTGCCGTGCGGCCCGATGGAAGGGCGAACCCTCGGCAGTTGTGCTACCGGGCGGAGAATGTCGACTCGCTGCGTGAGTTACTGACCGCAGCCACCTCAGCCCATACCGAGGCGTACGGCCCCGGAGCGACGGACGATCTGGTGGTCGGGTTGCAACTGACGCACTCGGGTCGGTTCAGCAAGCCGAATCGCCATGACCGATTCGAGCCGCGCGTGGCCTATCACCACCCGACGCTCGACGCCAAAGTCGGGATCAGCCCCGATGATGATTCGCGACTGTTGACTGATGGCGACATTCGTGAACTGATCGACGCCTATGTCGTGAGTGCCAAGGCCGCGCACGCCGCTGGGTTTCAGTTCGTCGACCTCAAGTGCTGCCACGGCTATCTGGGGCATGAGTTCCTCTCGGCGTTTGAACGTCCCGGTCCCTACGGCGGCGACTTTGCAGGACGCACGCGCTTCCTCCGCGAGAGCGTGGCTGCGGTGCGATCGGAGTGTCCGGGGTTGGAGATCGGGGTGCGGTTGTCGCTGTGGGACACGTATGCTTACCGGCCCGATCCGGCGCTGTCGCAGCCCGGCAAACTCGGGCCGGGGATGCCGGTGATCCCCGAGGGGCAGAGCCTGTACCCCGTATTCGGAGCCGACCGCGCGAATCCCCATCGCATCGATCTCACCGAGCCGCTTGAGCTGATCCGGTCGTTGTGGGAGGAGCAGCGAGTCGGCCTGTGGAACCTGACCGCCGGGTCGCCGTACTACAACCCGCATGTGCAACGACCCGCGATCTACCCGCCGACGGATGGGTACGCCCCGCCGGAGGACCCGCTGGTCGGATGCGTGCGGCAGATACAAGCGGTGCGCGCGGTGCGTGAGTGGTTTCAAGACAGACAGCGCGCGGCGGACGTAAGTCCGCCGTGCCGTGCGACGCCCG
>JAYTFV010000582.1:0-7920 GCA_043734065.1 Planctomycetota bacterium | reverse complement strand
TGAAGACTGAAGACTGAAGACTGAAGACTGAAGACTGAAGACTGAAGACTGAAGACTGAAGACTGAAGACTGAAGACTGAAGACTGAAGACTGACCCCTCCCCCACTCCCCCACTCCCCCACCCATGGACGAACACCTCCTCACCGAACACGACCGACCCACCCCGTGGTGGCGTGCCCCGCGCGGGCGGATCGGACTGGCTGGGGCGGCTCTGGCGGTGGTGCTGGGGATCTTGCAACTGACGAGTCACTCCACGACGGAGATGACCGTCCTCTCGGTCCCGTCTCCTCTCAGCCAAGACCCGAGTGAGGTCCGCCGCCGTCTGCAACAGGCGGGCGTCTCCCCGTTCGAATATGCCAACGGACAACTCCAAGTCCCCACCTCTGCGGCAGAATCCGCCGCAGCCGCTCTGCACTCGGAAGACTCGGGAGATCGTCACTGGGCCGATGAATGGGAAGCGGCCAACTCGAAGCTGGGTCACTTCTCCGGCACTCGCGAGCGCGATGCCGCGCGCGAGATCGCCCGCGCTCGCCAGATCAGCCGCATGCTGAACCAGATGTCGGGGATCGCTCACGCCGATGTGGTGTGGGACGACGACAAGACCGCCGGTTGGAATCGCGAGGCCAAGTCCCGCGCGACCGTTTACCTCAAGCCGAAGCCCGGCTCGGAGATCACTCCTGAGATCATTCGCTCAGTCCGAGCAGCTGTCTCCGGCAGCAAGGCCAATCTGTCGGCCAATGATGTCATCGTGATGGACCTGGATCGCCGGATCACCTACGAAGCGACCACCGACGAACCGATCCGTCGGCAACAGGACCAGCAGCGCGACGAGCGCTCGGCCATCTACCGCCGTCGCATCGAGCAACTCCTCCAGCATGTCGACGGCATCCGCGTCGGAGTGTTCATCGACGATGTTCCCTTCCAGTCAGCTGTCGAACACCCATGGGCTGACCCGCTGGTCGACCCCCTGGCCCCGCGACTGCCGGGAGTCGCCCCGCCGATGCCGGAACACGTCAGCTATCTCGCGTCCCATCCCCACGGGGCCGCTCCGTCTCATTCCAATCCGGAGTCCACTACCACCCATCATCCGCAGAAAGACACCAAGGCCGCATCGACTCTGCTGGGCATTCATCAGGAAATGGCCGAACTGGTCCATGTCCATCTCGCGGTGCCCGAGGAGTATTACCTCCGCAAATGGGAGACGTTGGCCAAAGCCGAAGAGACGACGTTTGACGTGGTCGAACGCGACGTGAACCACCAATTACAGAAACGGGTCGATGATGCCCTGCCCGACTCCGGGCCCTCGCCCGAGGTGGTCATCGATTTGATCCCCGGCGAGCGCATGGCCAGCGTGCCGGTGGTGGTCCATGCGAGTTCCCTCGACCTTCTGCGTGACGCTTCGGTCTTGTACCCGTTGTGCGGAGTCGGTCTGGTCTTCTTCGCCCTCGGCTGGGCGATTGTCGCCGCTCGCCGTGGGCATGAGGAGGGGACTGAAGTCACCTCGACGCAGGCATCTCCACCCCACGATTCGCAGCTGCATGCGAACCCGCTGGAGTTCCTGGTCACGTCGCGTTTCTCGGACTGGCTCCCGGCCCTGCTGATGGAGCCCGCCGAAACGCTGGCCCGGATCGTGAGCGTGTTACCCTCGCAACAGGTTGGCGAGCTGATGGCCCGCTTGCCGATGAGCGTGCAGATCGACGTGCTGCAACTGGCTGCGCGGCAGGATCCCCCGACGAGCCACGACCTTGAAACCATTGCCCAGCGACTGGAGCATGAGGCCCAAGTGCCCGCATTTAGTTCTCAGGGGATCTTCCCTCGCACGGCAAATCCGGTAGGCTGAGTGTCGCCTTTCGCTCCGCGAAAGGCCGCTCTTTCGCGGAGCGAAAGACGACAATCGCCGACACGCCTCAGCCTCCCATTGGTAGGTTCCCTATTGTGACTCGTGTCGAATTCCAGTCACTGCTGGCCGATCAGTTTTCGCCTTACAAACAATGGAGTTACTCGCAGTGGGTTGATCTTATCAACCAGGAGGATCAAGGGCCTATAGAGTCCATTGCTCCCGATGGTACGATCTACCAGTTCGAGGTCCAGGCGTTCTGGGATGATCGTTCCAGCGGCAATGTCCGGGTCTGTGCATACATCTGGGCCGAACCGCAGAAGCGACTGCTTAGCTGCCTGCCGATCTACGTCACGGATGTGTCGGACGGTTTCATCATCCGCCCTGATGGTTCCTATTGTTGAAGAGGACTGCTGAATTGAGGTGATCCGCGTGCCGATTGCGATCCTCGTCGCTTACGGTGTATCACTGTCAACCCTGCTACAGTCTTTGCATTCGGATGTCTGCCATGCCTCTCCCCGAACAGTTCCGCTGCTACCTCGTCGAGAAGTCTCCCGACGGCACCATCACCTCATCGATCGCGCAGCGGCAGACCGCCGAGTTGCCGACCGGCGATGTGACGGTCCGCGTCGCGTGGTCGTCCCTCAACTACAAGGACGCCCTCGCGGCCACCGGCCATCCGGGAGTCACTCGGACCTTCCCGCATGTCCCCGGAATTGATGCTGCCGGGGTCGTGGCCGAAAGCACTTCGCCCGAGTTTCCCATTGGCACCGAAGTCCTCGCCACCGGGCATGAACTGGGCACCGAGCGCTGGGGCGGCTGGGCGGAGTTTGTCCGCGTCCCCGCAGCCTGGCTCGTGAAGCGTCCCGAGGGACTCACCTTCGCAGAGGCCATGACCATCGGCACGGCGGGGTTCACAGCCGCCCAGTCCGTGTTGGCTCTGATCCATGCCGGAGTCACCCCCCAGCGCGGCCCGATCCTTGTGACCGGAGCCACCGGCGGCGTCGGCTCGATGGCGCTCCAACTACTGGCTCAACTCGGGTATGAGGTGACTGCCGTGTCGGGGAAGCGGGACCGGGGCGAGTGGTTGAAGCAACTCGGGGCACAGGCGGTGATCGATCGCGAGACGTTCCTCAAGGTGCCGAACCGTCCGCTGCTCAGTGCAACCTGGGCCGGAGGGGTCGACACCGTCGGCGGGACGATGCTGGCGACGTTGCTGCGGAGCGTGAGCCATCGAGGCTGCGTGGCGGCCTGTGGCCTCGTCGGCGGGGCTGACCTGCCGCTGACCGTGTATCCGTTTATTCTGCGAGGCATCACGTTGGCCGGGATCGATTCTGCCTGGTGCCCGGAACTTCAGCGGACCGAGATCTGGAACCGGCTGGCGACCGACTGGAAACCCAGGCACCTCGCTGCCTCCCAGACGGTGATCGCCCTCGATCAAGTCGGCCCGGCTGTGGAACAGATCCTCCAAGGCCAGCTGTGCGGGCGGACGGTCGTGCGAATCTGATCGTCTGCGAGCGTTGAGTGGGAGGAAAAAGAAGAATTCAACGCAAAGACGCCAAGACGCAAGGGCGCACAGGAAGAGGGTAAGACATCGGAAACACTCTTTGATCTCTTCCCAATTGCGTCTTTGCGCGTTGGCGTCTTTGCGTTGAATTCTGATCCGCTCGACGAGACCACGATGTTCCAGCCCGGCATTCGGGCTGACAACTGATCGCGACGGCTGACTGCTCCCACTCGCTGTCGAACTGGCAGTTGCCTCCCCACGGGCGAACTGCCATTCAGTCCCTTGCATTCCCGATCTCTTACCGTAAACACAGGTTACGCCAACACCACTTCCTCGAAATCGAAAGGGGTACAGGCTTTGCACAATCGCTGCTCGCCGGTTCCGTGTCCGTTCGGGAGTCAGTCCATGCCAGTCTTTCGTTGGGGGAGCGCGTTCGACGCCTTCCGCGATCTGGAGCAGGAGATGGATCATCTTCTGCACAGCGTGAACATGGCGTTCGAGGGGCTGCGGATCGGGCGGCCATTCCCGGCGGTCAACATCTATGAGTTGGAGTGGGAGTACCTGCTGACTGCGGAGTTGCCAGGAATGCGAGTCGAAGACCTCGACCTGAGCGTCGCCAGCGGAGTCCTGAAAATCCGAGGCCGCCGGGCCGCCTCACCCGAGATCGCCGAACACCAGTTCCGCCGCAGCGAACGAGTCCAGGGCCAATGGGAGCGCAGCTTCACCCTCCCCGAACGGGTGAAAGAGGAAGAGTTGCATGCGGAACTCCAGAACGGCGTGCTGCTGCTGCACCTGCCCAAGGCCGCGTCGACCGTACCTCGGCAAATCCCGGTGAGTAACGGAAACGGCAGCACGAAGCTGTCGATCGAGACCTCGGGAGAACGCACATGACCTCTGACCTCAATCCGCGCGTCCCCGAACTGCCGTCTCGAACTGCGGAACTCCCGCTGGCTCCCACTCCGCCCCAGCACTGGGTCTGCACCCCCCCCATCGACATCTTCGAGACCCCCGAAGGGCTCGTCCTGCGAGCCGATCTGCCGGGTGTGACCGCCCAGACGCTCGATCTCCAAGTGCAAGACAACAAGTTGACTTTGCTAGGCCGCGTCGCCCCCCAAGCCCCCGCCGGTGCGACCCTGATCCACCAGGAATACCATGTCGGCGACTACGTGCGGTCGTTCATTCTGAGCGACGATGTCGACCACGAACGGGTCTCGGCAAAGATCTCGAACGGGGTTCTCGATTTGTTACTGCCCAGAATCCCAAAGGCCGAGCCGCGGAAGATTCAGGTTCGCGCCGATTGAGCCTCCCCAGCGAGCGGCAGATGTCTGTCTGCCGAGGACGCTTTCGATCGCTCATCGACGTGCAGTGCCGCAGTCAGCGGGATTCGGGGCCACCTGGCCAGCCTCCTGTCCCCGGCTCATGACCGACCTGAACAGAAGCGAGACATCGCCTCCGTGATCGGATCGAGATTATCATCGACTCGCTTGGGACAACTCCCGTGTGGACGCCCTGTTGGAGCGCGGAATGCCTGAGTCTGACTCGTCGTTGCTCAAACCCATACTGATCTTCCTCGGCTCCGGTAGCGGCGGGCTGGTGCGGTATTGGCTGGGCGGAGTCGTCCAAAATTGGCTGAGAACCCCGTTCCCCGCCGGGACTCTGGTGATCAATGTGACGGGATGCCTGGTGATGGGATTCCTCGTCACGGCCTGGACCGGGCCAGTCGCAATTCGGGAAGAGTACCGTGCGGCGGTACTCGTCGGGTTCCTGGGCGGTTATACGACGTTCTCGGCATTCGGACGGGACACGCTCGCGCTGGTTCACCGCGGTGACTGGCTCATCGCGGGAGTCTACGTTCTCGGCAGCGTGGTGCTGAGCCTGCTGGCTGTCTGGCTCGGAGCGGTCACGGCGTCCAAGGCGTTCGGGCGTTGAGTCGACGGGTGGCATCCGTTTGTGGACAACGATTGGAAAACGCAGGCTCTGCCTTCCGGAGACTGCTACACTGTTCACGAACTCCCACCGTGCCTGACGAGACTCCCCATGCCTGCCCCGCTCCCGATCGAAGTCGACTGCGCCACTCTCAAGCGGCGTCTCGACGCCCATGACGACTTCTTCTTCATCGACTGCCGCGAGGCGTCCGAGTCCCAGACCTGCCGCATCGCCGGTGCCACGCTGCTTCCAATGAGCGAGTTGACCACCCGCATCGGCGAACTGGAACCGCACAAGCACCACGAAATCATCATCCACTGCCACCACGGTGGGCGCAGCCTCCGCGTCGCCAACTGGCTTCGCCAGAACGGCTTCGAGAAGGCCCGCAGCCTAGCCGGCGGCATCGACCAGTGGTCGTTGGAGATTGACCCGTCGGTGACAAGATATTGACCCGCCAGACTTCCGAAGTCTTCGCCACAGACAGGAACACCTGATGCCACGACCGGAATGGGCCAATTGGAACGGAACGGAGATGCCTCTCTCCGAGGTGCGGGTCTCGGTCCTCGACCGCGCGTACCTGTTCGGCGATGGCGTCTATGAAGTCTTCCGCGTCTACCACGGACGGATGTTCCTTGACCGCCCGCACTTCGACCGCTTGAAGGACTCGCTGGCCCAACTGCGAATCGTGACCGATGTCGCGCGCCTGGAGCAGCGGGTCCGCGACACGCTCGCTCACAGCGGGGTGCAAGAGGGGCAGGTGTACCTGCAAGTCTCGCGCGGGGAGGCTCCGCGCTCGCACCCGTTTCCCCACCCGTCAGTGACTCCCAACGAGTTGATCTTCGTCCGCGAGTATGACAGCGACCCCTACGCCGCCCCGCGCGAGTCGGGCATCCGCGTGCTGCTGGTGCCCGATGTGCGCTGGAAACGCTGCGACATCAAGTCGCTCAATCTGCTGGGAAATGTCCTCGCGTCACAGGCCGCCACGGAAGCGGGTTGTGGAGAGGCGATCATGGCCACCGACGACGGCTCCATCACCGAAGGCTCGCACTCGACCGTGTTCGGCGTACGAAACGGGGCACTGCTGACAGCCCCGCTCGACTCGAACATCCTGCCAGGAATTACTCGCCAGCTGGTGCTGGAACTGGCCGACCGCTGCGGGATCCGAGTCGAGGAACACTCGTTTACGGTGGCCTCCCTGACCTCGCTTGATGAGCTGTTCGTGACGAGTACCATCGCGGAGGTGTTGCCGGTGATCGGTATTGAGGGGCACCCGTGGCGCTCCAACCAGCCCGGCCGCATCACTCGCCAGTTGCAGACCGCCTACCGCCAGTATGTCGTCCAGACCTGCGGAGGCTGAGGTCTCCGAACGTCTCCAATGCGAATCACGGGAACATCTTCTATTTACCTGTATTCCTCTTTTACAAGATGATCCCGCCCATCATGTGGGGGATCTGACAGGAGGAGTACGACATGAATGGGCGAGTGCTACGTCGATGGATCGCTGGCTGCTGGTTGCTGGGATCAGGGGTGCTGGCAGCTGGCAATCCGCCAGCGGTCGAAGTCATTAACCGGTTACAGATTTCCGGGAATCAAGTCTATTCGACAGAGAAGATCCTGAAACAACTCCGGTCTCACCCCCGCGCCTTGGAGGCTGCCAATCGCTCCACTCCGGAGTGGCACGCCGCCGCGCAGTCGCTCCTCTTGAGCGGCTATCACAGCCTGGGATTCGCAGACGCCACAGTCACCTTGACGGGACAGGGACAGTTATTGATCTCCGAAGGACTACGGTACAAATCGGGGGACATTCGCATTACCGGAGCGTCCGATTCACTGGCCTTGTCCATCCGCACTCAGTTGAGCGGCCCCCCCACCGCCCGCGCTCTTGGCCCCGACGTTCAGTCTCGGACGCTGCGGTGCTGGGCCAGCAGTTGGGCCAGCGACGAGCCGCCGGTGAGGGTGTGGCGAGCTTCAAACGGAACACGTTCTTCCCAAAGCGTCAGGGAGTTACACCTTGCCGCCAGCGAATAAGAATCAACTCGGCAATCTCGGCGGCGGGACGCTCTGCGATCCAGACATAACCGTGTGTGGAGTACAGCCCAGGGATCTCAGTGTCATCGAACCGCAAAAGCATGATCGCGTGATCTTCACGCTTCTTGATGAGATCGAAGATCGCGTCCCACTCCAGCCCACACCATTCCCCGATTTTGTAGTCAGCACACAGGAATGAGACGATCAGTTCAGACTGTTCCCGGTAGAGACGCGGCAAGTACTCAGCCAGACGTGGGCGGGCGAATTCGGCCTCGTGCCATTTGTCGAACAACACACACTCAGGACCGACTTCAGCGGCAAGATGCTCCGCCACCGCCGCGACGAACTCGCGTTTCGCGCCAGGAAAAGACAATGCGATGCGAAAGCGTTTTCCCTCGGTCTTGGTGATGCCCGAGCCATCAGGAACGGTCGAAGTAGGAGTTCCCTGACCAGTGGGCGGCGTTAGCATCTCAAACGCGGCGAGCGTAACGGCCAGGGCCTCCGCATCTTATCGCGTGGTGATTTGCAGGAGCAGAGCCTCCAGGTGGTCGTTGTTCCAGCCGGCTTGCTTGCGTTTGCCGCTCAGGTTTCCTTTCAACGGAGTGTCCTGTGTCAGAATCAT
>JAYTFV010000581.1:0-8484 GCA_043734065.1 Planctomycetota bacterium | reverse complement strand
CGTAGCGGGAAACCCTGGGTTTGCGATCGATGACTCGAGTTCCAACCCCCACGGGGTTGCGTCAGGCATGTGACGCAACCCCGTGGGGGTTGAGGGGATTACCCGGTCCATTCACCCAGGGTCTTCCGCTGCGCGACCGACCCTGGGCTATAAGGCGAGACCCCGCTGGGGTCGATGTCCTGGCGAATTCTCGATTCACCGACGATTGGGACGCACACGACAGGCTGGAAGCCTATCCCACGGGTCACTCTGGACCGCCCGAGCGCGTGTGCCGCTTGTACGCCTGATACAACTCTTCCATCTCCGGCAGCGTTGTGGTCTCGAACGTCTTCCCCGCAGCGGCCAACCCGCGCTCGATCGCGCGGAAGCGGTCCGCGAATTTGCGGTTCGAGCTGCGGAGGGCCTCTTCCGGGTTGATGCCCCACCGCCGGGCGATGTTGGCCACGACGAACAGCACGTCCCCCAACTCCGACTCGATCCGCTTCTTGCGGTCGGGGTCGGCGACCTCTTCATCCGGGACGGGAGTCATATCGACGGAGGCGGCCATCTCCGGCACCTCGCCTAGCTCCTCGCCCAACTCGGCCAACTCCTCCCGCAGCTTGTCAAACAGCATCGCGCGATGCGGGAAGTCGTAGCCGACGCGGGCAGCCTTCTTGCTGAGCCGCGCCGCCTTGGCCAGAGCGGGTAGCTCAATCGGGATGCCATCGAGCAGCGAAGCCCGCTGCTTCTCGGCCTGCTTGGCCCGCTCCCAATGCGTGAGGACTTCGCTGGCCGTATGCGCCTGTTCCTCGCCGAAGACATGCGGGTGCCGGTGGATCATCTTGGCGGTGATGCGCTCAATCACCGCGATGATATCGAACCGCCCTTCGTCCTTTCCGATCTGGGCATCCAGGACGACCTGCAACAGCAGGTCGCCCAGTTCCTCGGTGATCGCTTCGTCATCGTGCGAGTCGATGGCCTCCAGCAGTTCGTACGTTTCCTCCAGCGTGAACGGCTTGATCGACCCCAGCGTCTGCACCCGATCCCACGGGCACCCCGTCGGCGACCGCAACTGCGCGATGACCTCGCACAACCGCTGAAACGCCGGTCCCAGACGAGCAGGATCGGGCGGAGTTCCCGGGGGCAGGGAAGCTGACATGAACGAACCATGCGGAGGTGTGTGGTCATTGTGGCACGACGCTCCGCGTCGTGACTTCCGACGCGCAGTATCGGAGTCCCATTTGCGAACAATCGCCCGAGCTGCGACACAGCCCGTATCACGGTAGTGGTTCGCGACCACTGAGGCAAACAGTCGGCGTTCACACGCAGGACGGATGTCGACGTTCCATGGTATTGAACCATCGGCATCGGAACGGGACAATGCTGGAATGACATCCACCGCTTCGCCCATTCTGCCGCATCCGGGTCCGATCCATTACGGGTCGTTACGCCTCCCCTCGCGCTATCTGCTCTCTCCGCTGGCGGGCTATACGAATCTCTCCTTCCGCCGGGTCTGCCGCGAGCTGGGAGGTGTCGGCTTGGGCACGACCGACCTCGTCAGCGCTCGGGCGCTGCTGCATCGCAGTTGGAAGTCGCTGCAACTGATCGAGACCTGTCCCGAGGACCGGCCGTTCGCGGTGCAGATCTTCGGCGGCGATCCCGTGATGATGAAGGACGCAGCCCAGTACCTGGAGGAGTATGGCGTCGACTCGATCGACATCAACATGGGTTGCCCGGTCGCTCGCATCACGGCCAGCGGGGGCGGCTCGGCGATGATGTGCAAGGCCAATGAAACGCATCACCTGGTGCAAACCGTGGTCGAGGCGGTTCGTGTCCCGGTCACGGTCAAGATGCGACTCGGGTGGGACGAGACGCAGATCACAGCCCCGCAATTCGCCCGCGAGTTCGAACAGATCGGCGTGGCGGCCATCGCCATTCACGGTCGCACGCGAGCGCAAGGGTTCACTGGTCAGGTGAGCCTGGACGGGATTCGGCAAGTCGTCGAGGCGGTCGAGCGCATCCCGGTCGTCGGCAACGGGGACATCCGCACCATCGCGGACGCGGCCCGCATGTTCGAAGTCACCGGCTGCCAGGCGATCTCGATCGGGCGCGGGGCACTGGCCAACCCGTGGATCTTCCGGCAACTCGTGGAGTGGGAAGCCACCGGGCAATGCTCGCCCCCGGGTTCGTTCGATGACCGGCTGCAGTTGTTGAGACGACAGTTCGCCTACTTCGAAGAGCAGCAAGGCACCGACCGGGGAATTCGCCTGTTCCGCAAGATGGCCCACTGGTATCTGAAGGCGATGCGAGTCTCGTCCGACCTGCGCAACGAGTACCAGGCGGCCATCACGCCCGACGAGATGGAGACCGCCTTGTCGCGGATCTCCGAAGCCGGTCCGAAGGGCATGAGCCGCGACGGACTGCTTCCCGACCTGCATGTCCCAGTCCCCAGCGGACCGGTCGAGAACTGGTAGCGTGGGAGTCCAGGCTCTAGCCTGCTCCGGAGCAGCCCGAAGGCTGGACTCCCACCTCCCCACTGAGCATTGGCGGGGTGGCCCAGACGCTTAAAGCAGCGTCTGGGCCACCCGATCACATGTCTCCATCGTCAAGGCAAAATGTGCGTCGCTCCCGTCACTTGGCTCGAATCACGCGACCTGCGAAGCTATACATCTCGCAGTTGGGCGGATCTGTCCGGCAGCGGTGATGGTGTCCCTGTAGTCTCTTCCCGGTCGGATGGTCATGTTCCAACGTGTTGACGAAACCCAGTTTGTTTCCGGCGAGCACGAAGTCCTCCGCTTCTGGCAGCAGCAGCGGATCTTTGACCGTTTGAAGCAGCAGAACGTCGGCAAGCCGAAGTGGTCGTTCATCGACGGGCCGATCACCGCCAACAACCCGATGGGGGTGCATCACGCCTGGGGCCGCACGTACAAGGATACGTTCCAACGCTACTTCGCCATGACCGGGCGGGAACTCCGCTACCAGAACGGATTCGATTGTCAGGGGCTGTGGGTCGAGGTCGAGGTTGAGAAACAGCTGAACCTAGGGACGAAGACCGCCATCGCCGAGTACGGCATCGACAAGTTCGTGTGGGAGTGCAAGAAGCGCGTCCTCAAATTCGCTGCTCGCCAGACCGAGCAATCGATCCGGCTGGGGTACTGGATGGAGTGGGACGATCCGGACCAGTTGCGGCGGTTGGCCTCGGCGATTGGGACGGATGAGCCGGTCACGATCACCGCTCCCAAGGGCGTCGTCGCCACCGGCACAGCGGAGCAGCTCGTCGAGCAACTCGGCAACCCGGTGTGGGGCGGCAGCTACTTCACGTTCAGCACCGAGAACAACGAGACGATCTGGTCGTTCATCAAGAAGTGCCACCAGCGCGGCAAGATTTACCGAGGCCACGACGTGATGCCCTGGAGCGGCCGCGCGGGGAGTGCGTACTCGCAGATGGAGATCGCAGATGGAAGGAAGCTGACCACGCACCGGTCGTGCTTCGTGCGGTTCCCGCTGATCGAGTCAGCAGCGAGCGGCGGACGTAAGTCCGCCGTGCCAGGGGAGACTTCTACCACGGAGGCACGGAGGCGCGGAGCAGAGCAACTGCGAGAGTTCTTGCTGGTCTGGACCACGACCCCCTGGACCCTGACCTCGAACGTCGCAGCGGCCATTAACCCGGACCTGGAGTACGTGCGTCTCAAGGGGAAGGTCAAGGGCGATACCGAACCGGCCTACTACTACTTCGCCAAGGACAACCTGGAATTCAAACGCCTGGAGAAGGAGTTCAAGGAAGGGTTCGGGCGTCCGGAGTGGGCTTGGCCGAAGGACTGCCCCAAGCTGAAGACGATCGCTCAGATCTTCAAGGAGAGCGGCGGGTATGAGATCGTGGGTGATCCGATCAAGGGAGCCGAGATGGTCGGCTGGCGATATCGCGGGCCGTTTGATGACCTCAAACCACCACACGATTCGCCTTACTCAGTTCTATCGAGGTTATTGAACCTGACGACTTCGCAGCTTGAGGATCCAACAGACACATTTGCAGACGATTCAGACGATGTCATGATAAGGGCATTTGGTTGGATTTGCTCATTCTTCTTTCCTGCATCAGTGAAAGTTGACTCACTCGTAGATGAGAACCTTTGGGCGACGCGATTAAAGGAACTTGGCCTCACAAGGACGCAACACTCGCTTTCGCGTTTGCGATCTAATCGAACACGTGCTAACTGCGTTGAGTTCTGGAAAACACTCGTCAATGAACTTGCTGAGATTGCGCAATATCAACTTGAATCGTGCCACCGCGTCGTCGATGGCGGTCGCGACTTCAAGGGGAACCCAATGGTCACTGCCGGTGAGGGAACCGGCATCGTGCATATCGCCCCCGGCTGCGGGGACGTGGACCATACGCTCGGGATTCAACTCGGGATGCCCATCATCGCCCCGCTCGGCGAAGACGGGAACTTCGATCCGGGCTTCGGCCCCTTTACTGATCGGAACGCCACTGATCCCAAGACTGCCGACCTCGTGTTCGAGTTGCTCAAGACGAACGGGTTCCTCGTCTATGTCGAGACCTACCCGCACATCTATCCGCACTGCTGGCGGACGGGGGATGAGCTGATCTTTCGGCTGGTGGACGAGTGGTTCATCAACATGGACTGGCGGGAGGAGATCAAGGAGGTCACGCGGGCGATTACGTGGCTGCCGGATTCGATCCAGGGGCAGGAGCGCGAGGTCGAGTGGCTGAGCCTGATGCGGGATTGGATGATCTCGAAGAAGCGGTTCTGGGGTCTGGCCCTGCCGATCTGGGTGAACCCTGAAGACCCGACCGACTTCGACGTGATGGGTTCGCTGGCCGAACTCGAAGAGCGCGCGGTTGAGGGCTGGGACGAGTTCAAAGGCCACACACCGCACCGCCCGTGGATCGACAAGGTGAAGATCAAGAGCCTCAAAACCGGTGCGATCCTGACCCGCATCGAAGACGTCGGCAACCCGTGGCTAGATGCCGGAATCGTGCCGTTCTCGACGCTGAACTACAACGGGCGGTATCCCGAAACCGCCCTCAAGTGGGAGGACTGGTTCCCCGCCGAACTCGTCACCGAATGCTTCCCCGGCCAGTTCCGCAACTGGTTCTATTCGCTGTTGAGTCTGGCAACGATGATGGGATATGAAGAGGGGGAGGGAAGCCTAGGCCCTAGGGCCCAGGGCCCAGGGCCAACAAAAGAGGAGCAGGCATTCCTGCCTCCTTCTTCTGTCGATCAACCCTCAACCATCAACCATCAACCCTCTTCTCCCGCCCTAGGCTCTAGGCCCTCGCCCCTAGGCCTCCGCAAACGCCCCTTCAAAACCCTCCTCGGCCACCGCCTCGTCATGAACGAGGAAGGGAAGCCGATGCATAAGTCGGACGGGACAGCCATCTGGTTTGAAGAAGCTGCGGAGCAACTCGGCGTCGACACGCTGCGATGGTTGTACCTGGCTCAGAACCCGGCGCAGGACTTGCGATTCGGGACTCGGCATGGCAGCGAGCCGGTGACGCTGCAAACGGTCGATGGCCCGATCTCGCAGACGTTGGAAGGACTGACCACCTGCAAGGTCACCAGTACCCCCGCCGATGAAGTGCGGCGGCAAGTGCTGATCCCGCTCTGGAACAGCTACTCGTTCTTCGTGAACTACGCGATCCTCGACGGGTTCGATCCCTCGCTGGATAGCGTCCCAGTCAGCGAACGCGCCGAGATCGACCGCTGGATTCTCTCGAACCTGAACGTATTGATCGGCACCTGCCGGACTGAGTTCGGGAACTTCAACTCGCCGGGCGTCACGCAAGCCGCAGCTGCGTTCGTGGATGACTTGTCGAACTGGTACATTCGCCGGAATCGCAAGCGGTTCTGGAGGAAGAACGAAGAGCGAGCGCCTGACGTAAGTCGGGGGAGTGGCTGGGACGTTGACAAGCTGGCCGCGTACCAGACGCTCTACGAGGTGCTGCTGACGCTGACGAAGCTCCTGGCCCCGTGCATCCCGTTTGTGACCGAGCGGATGTTCCAGAATCTGACAGCGAGCGGCAGACGTGAGTCTGTCGGGTCGGATTCGGTTCACCTACAACCGTACCCAGAAGTCAATCATTCCCTCGTCGACGCCTCCCTCAACCACCGCATGGCCCTGGCCCAGCGGATCGTCAAGATGGGGCACCGGCTCCGTGAAGAAGCCAACCAGCGCGTGCGGCAACCGCTCGCGGAACTCAAGTACGCCTGTGCCAATCCGCAGGAGTCCGCCGAGATCGCCGCCCTCGCAGACGTGATCGCCGACGAACTCAACGTCAAGCAGATCACCCCAGCAGACAACCTCGATGCCCTCGTCCACTACAGCTACAAGCCGAACCTGAAGACCCTCGGAAAGAAGCTCGGCAAGTTGCTGGGGGCGGTCAAGGAGGCGCTGACGACCGTCGAAGCCAAGACGCTGGCACCGCTACGAAAGGGCGAGTCGGTCACCCTCACGATCGAAGGCCAGCCAGTGACGCTGGCCCCCGAGGACGTGCTGATCAGCACCGAACAAGCCAGCGATTGGGCCTGTGCCGATGACACCGGCATCCAGATCGCCCTCTCGACCATCCTCACCCCCGCCCTCACCCGTGAAGGGATGGCCCGCGACTTGATCCGCCAAGTGCAACAGCTGCGCAAGGAGCATGATCTCGAAGAGAACGACCGCATCGTCATTCGCTGGTCGGCGACTGTGGGAGCGTACGATGTCGCGACGATGGTCGAGGAGTGGCGCGAGGTTGTCCTGACGGAAACTCGCGCCGACCAGATTGAGGCTGACCCGGCGACAACTGGCAAGGCGGTCCAAATCGGCGAAGTCGAGATTCAACTGAGCATCGAGAAGCTGGGCTGAGCCGTCAGTCGCGCGGAGGCAGGCCCGATGACACTCGATACCGTCCATCCACCGAAATCCCGTCGCTGGCTCCGCTGGGGCGGTGGAATTTTGGTGCTGTGCTTGGGGTTGCTGTTTCACCTCTACTGGTCCAACCGGCAGTCGAACGCGGCGGTGGAACGCCTTCGAAAGGTCGCCATAGTCCGCTTTCGCGAGACACTCCCCTATTCCTTCAGTCGATACATCCCTCGTCCTATTCGCCGAATGCTGCCGCAGACCTTGAATAGTGTCCACTTCCAGTCGGGTACACAAGACTTCGGAACACACCTGGAAGGTATCCCGACACGAGGCATCTGCGACATTATTTTCATAGAGTCCAATATCACGCCGCAGGAACTCGATAGTCTGACTAGATTCCCTTATCTATCCGATATCCACTTTCACCAGTGCCAACTGGCCGATGGGGCGCTCTGCCACCTCAAGAATCTGGAGAGTCTCAGTTTTCGCGAGTGCCAACTTGCCGCTGGGACTCTCCGCAGCCTGAAGAACCACCCAGAAATCACATACGTAGCTGTCCCGAAGTGCATATTGTCGTCGACGGAGACCATCGACTATGCCAGTCTTCCAAATTTGATATTACTCAACTTGAACTGGTCCAACGCGGGCGATAGTGTCCTGCGCGGTCTGGCCGACCACCCCCAAATCACCGAGATCCAACTGGTCGGGACAGCCATCACCGACGAGGGGTTACGGCAAATCCGCCGCCTGCCCAGTCTCCAGAAGATCCGCTTGGGGGGGACGCGCGTGACCGGAGTCGGGCTCGCCGAACTGGACTCCCCTCTCACGGAACTCAACCTGGCGGGAACGCAGGCCAACGATGAAGGGCTAGCGGTGATCGCCCGCATCACATCGCTCGAAAGGCTCGATCTGGCAAGAACCAAAATCACCGTATTGGGCGTCAGTCGACTTCGGCGATTGCGAAATCTGAGTTACCTGATTCTGGATCGCTGTGATATCGATGATGAGGCGCTGGTCCACTTACAAGCCATGCCGCAAGTCAAACGCTGGCGGGCCGTGGGAACGCGGATGGTCCGGCAGACAACGAAGCCGTAACTCCCGCTCAGTAGAAGTGATGTCCGGCTGCCGAGCATATTTCCGAACACACGACCGACTTCACGGCCACGAATCATGAACACAGCCACTCTCGACCAGGGTTCGTGGGCGGGTTGGCACGTGTGGCGAAGCGGAGTTTCGGGGATATGCGGTCCCCAGCGGAGCTGGGGACCGAGAGGCCACTTCGAACAAACGATACTTTCCGAAACTTAAGTATCATCCACGCACCACACATGCTACTCTCGTATTATTTGCGGAACCCACGCGGGGAGAGTCACTTGCGTCCAAAAGACTTCGGAAAGTCGGCTAGCGGACAACTGGTGCGGTCCAAGCTCGGGCACTGGACGTTTGTCCCGAATCCCCTGCCGCCCGCTCTCGAATATGCCCCGCCGCTGGTCAACCGGATCGTCTCGGCGGAGCGGGCACTCGGGGAGTTGGCCGGGGTCGGACAACCAGGGCCTCCGCATCTTATCGCGTGGTGATTTGCAGGAGCAGAGCCTCCAGGTGGTCGTTGTTCCAGCCGGCTTGCTTGCGTTTGCCGCT
>JAYTFV010000580.1:0-2773 GCA_043734065.1 Planctomycetota bacterium | reverse complement strand
CAGGGGCCAGTCGGCACCTACCAGCACACACTGGCCATGGAACGCCTGATGGGCATCGCAGTGGCAGGCCCCGCCGTCGAATTGTTGCACCGCAAGTTGCCATGTGTCTTGCCCAACGTCCAACAATTCACTGACGACTGGGCTCAAGCATGGAAAGCCGCGGGCTTCCTCCGGAGCGATGAGGCACCGAGGCTCAACCTGCTGTCTCGATGGATTCAAAGCAGTTTTGCGGTCGTTTTCTACGGGGCGTCCGAGTTCTATTCGCGAGTCGTTTCGCAGTTGCTGGAACGAGGTTCAATGACCGGCGACGAAGTCCAAGCGGCATGGGACCACATGAAGGCTGTGGAGGAAGCCTCACGGAGCCGCCCAGTGAGTCGGAGAAGAAGGGTCATGGATGAGCCAGATGATCCAGAGGCATGGGGGCCGACTTTCATGCTGCCTTGAAGTCGCAGCGCTTCAGTCGACCAACACCGAGTTTCTCCAGTGTTTCGGGTGTCAATGAGATCTACTGGCTGTCGCGACGGTAGGTCAGCATTGGACGATTAGTCTCTGCGGGATTCGTGGTGGCTCCGACAAGTTTGCGCAGTGGTAAATATTTACCGAGTGGACATCGTGTCCGGCGAAGTTCCGTTAATCAATTTGCGGGCCTGGGCGATCGATTCGCGTCGAGCGCTCCGCTCGTGGACTTGCATCCTTCTGCAAAACGCTGCCGCTGTCTCCAGAATACTCGCGGTCTGTTCGTGGTTCCCGGCGGTGCCTGCAAGCTGATCACTCGCGGCGTCAAGATCCGAAATGTTCTCGCTGAGAAATTGGACCAACATATGATACTGGCCCGCAGGAGTATTTTGGGAAGCCGATTGTTTGCTTGGCAGATATTCGGCAACGACGTGGCGCGCTGGCTCCCCCGATGTGATGCGTGATGCAATCGCTTGTTGGATTGCAGGCGACAACTTCTCGACCTTCAACGCAGTTGTCATTGGTAATTCTTTGGCTGAGACGACCTGACAAATGGGCGGTGGCAGGCGCAGGAGTTGCAAGAGGCGATCAACAGTCCTCCCTGAGACCTTGCCACCCATTCGCTTTGCAATTCGATCACGAAGGTCGCCGTCGTGATCAGCATCCTGGTTAGCCCCGGAACGCCGACGTTCGATTTCGGCGAGTCGCTTGATCGCCCTAGCTTTTGTGACGGGGTCCAGCTGCCGCCGCAGCAGATTCGCGTTGACGAATCGCTCCTCAATGGCCTCGTCGGTCATTTCCTCACATATGATCGCGTCGACTTCCTCGAACCCGAGTTCACGCAGGGCACGAACCCGATGGTGGCCATCTACGATCATCCCCGCGGCCGTGATCTCGACGGGCTGACGAAGTCCGTGTTTGGCAATGTCGTCTTTTAGCGACTGGAACTCACGATCCGAAAGATCCGCGTAGATCTGCCCCTGCTGCGGGTGGGACGTCAGTTCATCAATTCGGCGGCGTTGAACCTGCATGGGGTTCTCCTTGATCTGCTGTCGCGACCTTTACAACCGTCGCGAGTCCAGGTAGACATCATGTAGTCCACGTCGTTCAGAGTCAAGGCAATTATGTCGATCACATCGCGCGAGCTGATGACGAAACTGGAGATCAAGAACGTCAAGACGCTGACACGCTGGTATCAGCAGCAGGTCATTCCGGTACCCATAGTCGAACTCCATCCGGGAGGCATCGGGCGGATCGCGTGCTGGCCAGACTGGGTTTTGAAGCATGGTCGCATCATCAAGAAGCTGCTCGGCGAGGGGCACACGCTCAAGGATGTGGCTGCAACATTTGGCACAAACTGGCCGGCGATAGCAGCCCGTTATCCCAAGTACAACTTCAAGATAGTCAGTGAAAAGATGGACCGCGAGAAGATTCTGTGGGACATCTGCGAATCGATCTACAGCACAGTTGCGACACATCTGGGAAACATTCGAAGTCGTCTTGAGGCCGTCGCATTTCCACCGGTGACCTACAGTGTTATCAAGCAAGCCCTCGACTTGATTGAGAAGGGCCATAACCCGGTGCTCATTTTGTCTTCCGAGAAGACCGTTGTCGTTCCAGACTTTCTTCTCAGCCTGCACTTGGCGAAGCATTACGGAAACAGCGATCCATTTCTGGTTGTGCCCTTGTTTTCAATTGTGGCGCAAAGCCATGCCGGAACCAAGCTGGCCAAGAAGCCAACGACTCAACCAGTCAGCATGGTCACCCGTGGCAAGGATGGTAGCGAGCCAACGTCGGTGATGCTCGGAACGGATTGGGAATTCCTAGTTGAAGGCGATCCTTAAGTACCGATTCGACGAGGCTCGCCGATAATAGTGTCCTGCGATCTGAAAGAGATCACTCCATCCGAATCATCAGAAATGTGATCGTGCTTCATGTCCAACCCGTCACAATATCTGGCGTGTCGTCTCGACTGGCGCGAGGTCTTTCAGGCCATCGGTCTGGACTATCCCCGGCGGTGCGATCAGCCGCAATCGATGCCCTGTCCGTTAGCGGACATCGTCCCCAGCTCCATTACGATTTCCGGGACTGGGACGTCAAAGAACTCACGGCGTTTCTAGCCGGAGATCGGCCGGATTCCGCCATGGCTCATGTCTGGTTGACGCAAATCCCTGGGTACTGCGGTCGCCCGACCGCTTCATCGACTGCCCCGTCCGGTTCCAGGCCAACCGTCTGAAGAACTTCTTCCCGAGCGAATGGCACCGGGAACATCAGATCGTGTACGTGAAGGCGGATCTAGTGAAGAATATGGAGCGTG
>JAYTFV010000579.1:0-4922 GCA_043734065.1 Planctomycetota bacterium | reverse complement strand
CGTTCTCTGCGTCCAGGGCTTTGTCCTCGGTGCCGTGTTCGGCGGCGAATTTCTTCGCCTCGGCCTGTCCGGGGGTGTGCGGGTCGTTTGTTTCGTGGCGCACCCGACTGCAAAACTTGTTGTAGGCGATCCTACTGAGCAGTGCCTGGAGTTTGTTGCGATCTGCGATGTCATACTGACCTGACGCCCGGCGGCGAAAGAAGGTGTCGAGTGTTTCCTGAACGACGCTCTCCTCACCCACTTTTCCGCGCATCTCTTCCCCGATGAGGTCGGCAATTCGCCACTCCAACAGACGGTGATATTTCTCCCACAACCTTGCCGCAGCCGCCTGGTGCAGGTCCGGATTCGCCAAGTCGCGGGTCCACTGAGTGATCGGTGGTGTTCCATCAGGCAATTCGGGGGATGAGGAACTCATGAAGATTCTCCTGTCGTGCGTCTGAAGTTCTGGAACATTCAGGAATTGCGAGTGTCGCGGAAGAATGCTACACGAACCAAATCCGCCCTTGCCACGCGAGCGCCCTTCTCCCGCTGCACCAACTTGTCCGCTGAATGGTGTCACAAGCGCCCGGCCATGTTTAAGGCTCGTCGATCGTATCGTAAGTGGAGCGAATCCCGCTACCACTCAGGGCATCGCCCTCCTCCTCTCCCTGCTGTTCTCAAGAAACCGGATCGGTTTTGAAAAAGAGTTGAGATTGCGCGGAAAATCTTGACCCACTTTGCGATTGAACTGATGACGGCGATCACAACGGACTCCGACAGCTAACCACGCTGTGGAGACCAGTTCAATCCAGGAGACAAAGCAATGCAAACCCAGTCAAGAAGCCTCAAACACACCGGACACGCCGGATTCACGATGATCGAACTTGTGGTCGTGCTGACGATCGTGGCGTTACTGGCGGCCATCGGTCTGCCAGCTGTCCAAGCGACGCGGCAGGCTGCTCGCGAGACGATGGACGCGAATCATCTACGTCAGTTGGGTCTGGCCATGCACCAGCATGTCGAGACGTTTGGCCGACTGCCGGGACCACACACCGGCAACTGCGGCATCGAAGAGGGTTGGTCGTTTGCCGCGTTGGCCGGTACCGGAGAAGGCAACGTACTGAATGCCTTTGACCAATCCCAGCCGCTGGACCACGCGATCAATCTGAGTGTCGCCGAGCGGACTCGCCCCGCGATCTTCGCAACCGAGACCACCGACGACACGCCCTACCTTGTCTCGGCGATGGACAACCTCAGCCTGCAACTCAATGTCCGTCCCACTGGGTTCGCGTTCAACGGCTTCCTTTTGAACAAGCGTTTGGAACACCTGCGTTCTTCCAGCAAAACGGCGATGTTCGTTCGTCTCGGCCCGTGCGGACTGTGGGTGAGTTCGCCGGAGTTCTACTCGCTGGAACCACCGTCTCCGGGTAAGCCGCTGATGATCGGCTTCGCGGATGGCTCGGTCAGCCGCCGCACATCGCTGGAAGGTGTAATTGTCGAACAGTGATGGGTTCTCTCGGATCGACCCCGACCGCATCTCGTGGTCGGACATCTCGGTCCGCGTAGGTTTTTCGAGGAGTTCTGCCATGATGACGATGTTGAGAAGTCGATTGTGTTGGATGTGTATGCTGACGCTGCTGGTGGCTGGCGCGGTGCCGCTGAACGTCGCGTTTGCCCAGCAATCCTACAACTACCCGCCGATGCTGTTGCCAGTGCGGTGGCTGTGCCAAGTGCCACCGGGAGACTGGAACAATACGAAGAACTGCGGGCAATCATGTTCTGCCATGCTGGGCGGATATTTCAACGGCTTCACGCCCGCATCTTCCGCTATCACGAACGAGAACAAGTGGCTGGCCACTCGGTTCAAGGACAGCCGTTACACGGCAAGCGCCAACGGCTACTACACCCACTTCAACGATGGCCGAAACTCGCTGGGCGTGTTGCTCAAGGAGTATTACGGGCTGAACAGCACGGTGAGGAATGGAAGCAACATCACTGATGTGTTGAAAGAATTGAATGCTGGCAGGCCTGTGATCGTAGGTGTCAAGATCAGTGCCGGAAAACTGGTCTCAAGCGGTGGCGTGGCCCATTGGGCTCTGGCCGTCGGCTGGAACGCTCGTGATGGCAAGATCATTCTGAACGATCCCGGTACGAGTAACGGCCGACAGATTCAGTATTCGGTTGCTGCGTTCGATGCTTCGTGGGCCACTCAAGGGCGAATCTACGCTCCGGTCTCTCGGTAGCCATGGAGGTCATATCAAGTGATCCGAGTTGTGAGGCTCACGGTGTGATCCTTGCTCCATCTCGATGGAGTGCCACTGGCGGTCGCCTTGGACCGCCAGTGTGCATTGAGTCATTTATGGGCTTCGTGTGATCGAGCTTGAGGTCGATCACAACGGGTACGGCTGGCAACGTATTTAGCGCCGCAGCCTGGTCGGTGACGGTCAGCGACGTATACACATTCATCGTCAAATCAATCGTCGAGTGTCGGGCCAGGGCCTGGGCGGTTTTGGGGTTCACGCCGGACTTCATCATATTGGTGATGAAGGTGTGGCGGAGGGCGTGGTAGTCGGCGTAGAGGCCGTGGGCGTCGATGTAGGTGACGCCAGCGGCCTTCAGGTCGACCTGCATCATCTTCCCGGCGAACTTGTATTCCGCCCACTTCCCGGGCCAGATCCGCCCGTAGGTGGGTTTGGAGGCCAGCCACGGTCGCAGCAAAGCGACCAAGCTGGGGTGCAGTGGGAGGACATCCTGTCGACGGTGTTTCGAGTACGCCGCCTGAACGGTGACCGTGGGAGTGGCGTCATCCAACCGGTAGCTGTGTTGGGTGAGGCTCGCAAGTTCGCTGGCCCGGAGGCCCGTATACGCGGCCAATTGTTGGCAGGTTGGGATCGATTAGTTGGGCTTCTGTCTGACCAACTGGTTGTTTCGGACGCGAGAGTGCTTCGAGTTCGGATTGAAGAATCGCGATCGACTCCTCCAGTAATGACATTTCGGCGGCGTGGAGCGCTACCAAGCGATTCAGTGTGCCACGAAGTTGTTGTTCTCGGGTCTCGACCATTTCGGATCGCCTCAGTGATTGATGAACGGGAGTTGGAAACTGTTCATCAACTCTGCGACAAGAATGGCCGTGTGTTCCCATTCGAATGTGGCGATCCGGTTGAGTTCTCGGTCCGCAATTCCGCAATTGCGAGAACTCAACCGCTACCGTTCCCTGTCACGAATCGGTAGCATGCGCAGCAGACAACATCCACGCTCTATCCAGCAATTTGCCACGCCCAGGGGCCAAGACGTGGGGGACACGTGAGCAGTCATGTCATCCGTACCGGAAGTATCGTTCGTGGACCGACGCTGCCAGAGGCCGTCGAAGTCCTCGCTCTGATTCCGTTTGGCGAATCGCTGAAGATCGTTGGTCGCGGGCTGACTACCGGGCTGACGTTTGATCCCATTCTCAGTGCGAGTCAATTGGCCCAACTCACTGTGTCAGCAGAGCAGGAGCCGTTTGATGGCGATGCCCGGCTGTTCCGTCTGGGCGTGGAAGCCCAGCGACTCGGGCTGGCTTACGAGTACGATCCGTTTTTCTCACTGTCGATCGCTCGTGTTGACCCGTTGCCGCACCAGCTGGAAGCGGTCTACGGGTATTTCCTGAAGCTCCCCCGGATTCGGTTTCTGCTGGCCGACGACCCGGGATCGGGCAAGACCATCATGGCTGGCTTGCTGCTCAAGGAGTTGAAGGCCCGTGGACTCGTCAAACGAGTCTTGATCGTCACTCCGGCCAATCTCACGTTTCAGTGGCAACGTGAACTCTCAGACAAGTTTCGCGAGAAGTTCGACATCATTCGTGGCGATGTCCTCCGCGCCAACTACGGTCAAAACCCCTGGCAGGAGCGAGACCAGGTCATCACCTCCGTTTCCTGGGTATCGATCGTCGAAGATGCTCGGGAGAGCCTGCTGCGATCTCGCTGGGATCTGGTTATTGTCGATGAAGCCCACAAGATGAGCGCCCCCGGCGATGACCGGAAGACCTACGCTTACCGGCTGGGTGAGGCGCTCTCGAAGATGACCGATCACTATCTGCTGATGACGGCCACGCCGCATAAAGGCGATCCGGACCACTTCCGGCGGTTCCTTGCTCTTCTCGACCCGGATGTCTACGGCAGCATCCACAGCCTGCAGCAGGCACTTCGCGACCATGTGGCCCCCTTCTATCTGCGACGAACCAAAGAAGCCCTCGTCTCATTCCCCGATCCAGAGACCGGCGAGGTACGCAAGCTGTTTACCAAGCGAGAGGTCCGCACAGCTGCCTTTGACTTCGATGGCGAGGAACTGGACTTCTACGACGAGCTGACGAAGTACGTGGAAGACCAGTCGATGGCCGTCGCAGGCCAGGAATCGGCTCGGGCGCGAGCGGTTGGGTTCACGATGGCGATGCTTCAGCGGCGGATGGCCTCATCGGTCTACGCGGTGCGTCGGAGCCTCGAACGCATGCGAACCCGGCGGCAGAAAATCCTTGACGACCCCGATGCCTATCGCCAGGAACAAATCGAGCGCAAGCTCCCCGAGGACTTCGAAGACCTCACCGAAGAGGAACGGCAGATCCTCATCGAGCGACTCGAAGACGAGGTCGTCTCGGTTGACCCCGCGTCGCTCCGCGTCGAAATCGGTCGGCTAACGACCCTCATCGAGCACGGGAAGCAGCTCGAAGTGCGGAACATCCAGACCAAGCTGCAGAAGCTCAAAGCGATCTTGGAGGAAGAGGGGATCTTCGACAACCCGAAGATGAAGCTGCTGATCTTCACCGAGCACAAGGATACTCTCGACTATCTCGCGGGAGACGGGCGGGATGAACGGCCACTCGGCAAGCTGAGGGAATGGGGACTCACGCTGGCACAGATTCATGGCGGGATGAAGATTGGCGACCGCGACACGCCCGGCAGCCGCAT
>JAYTFV010000578.1:0-16455 GCA_043734065.1 Planctomycetota bacterium | reverse complement strand
AACCTCAAGATACCAACGGGCAGGGATTCACCGCAACCTCGCGTTGCCTCTTGTTGCTCCGCAACCCAGACATCCAAAGCGATGTCTGGGCCACCCCGCCGGGACCGAATTCATCTCCATCCGGAGATCAGAGTCGACCAGTCCAAACATCAGAATCCGCGATTCCGGCACCAGCACCCGCGTGGCTAGCCGCTGAGGCTGCCGGCGCCGAGGAGGCTTCGCAGGCTCCCAGCCGAGACGCTGCAAGAAATTCTCAAACCAAGTGGGCAACGTCATGATCGCAAGTCCCGGCTGACGGAGGACTGTGAATCGACGTGTGAGACTGGAAATCGGCAGCGTAGCAGAGACCGGTCAACAGGTTTTAGCAGAGACGCCGACCGGTTGAGGAATGATGCTACAACGCCGCCGCAGGAAGTCAAACCCAATCTTGAGAAATCTGGAGAGTACCAATGGCGAACGGAATGAATTCCGTTCTACGTGATCTGCCTCAACCGGCACCGACGAACAGGGCGCGGTTGCCGCGCTTGCGCTCGTTCTCGGTGAGGTAGATCTTCCGCAGGCGGATCGCGTCGGGGGTGATCTCCACGTACTCGTCGGCCTCGATGTACTCCAGGGCCATTTCGAGCGACAGGTCGCGCGGGGGTTCCAGTTGGATCATTTCGTCGGCTCCGCTGGAGCGCATGTTGGTCAGCTTCTTTTCGCGGACGGGGTTGACGACCATATCTGTATCGCGGGCGTTTTCCCCGACGATCATGCCTTCATAGACATCGGTGCCCGCGCCGACGAAGAAGGCGGCCCGGTCCTGCAACTTGAACAGGGCGAAGGCGGTCGTGCGGCCGGTTTCCTGGGAGACCAGCACGCCGTTCTTGCGGCGGGGGAGTTCGCCTTCGACGGGTTGGTAGCTGTCGAATTGGTGGTGCATGATCGCCTCGCCCTTGGTGGCGTTGAGCAGGCGGGTGCGGAGGCCGATCAGGCCGCGGGCGGGGATCGTGAACACGAGGTGCGTGTGCGTGCCCTGGCCGGGGGACATGTCGGTCATCTGCCCCTTGCGGGTGGAGCAGATCTCGATGACCGAGCCGACATCGACCGGCGGCACGTCGACTTCGAGGATCTCGAACGGCTCATGCCAGACGCCGTCGATCTGTTTGCGGATGACTTCCGGCTTGCCGACCGAGAGTTCAAACCCTTCGCGACGCATCGTCTCGATCAGGACCGACAGGTGCAGCAGCCCACGACCCGAGACGCGGAAGCACTCCTTCTGATCGGTGTCTTCGACCTTGAGGGCCACGTTCGATTCGAGTTCGCGGGCCAGACGTTCGCGGAGATGGCGGCTGGTCAGGAACTTGCCGCTCTTGCCGACCAGCGGCGAGGTGTTGATCGTGAAGGTCATCGACAGCGTGGGCTCGTCGACCTTGACGCGGGGCAGGGCAGTGGGGTTTTCGGAGGTGGCGATGGTATCGCCGATCTCGACATCGGGCATGCCGGTGAGGGCCACGATGTCACCCGCGATCGCGACATCCACCTTCTCGCGACCGAGCTTGGCGAACAGCTCGACTGTGTCCACCGTTTCATTGACGGGGTGACCTTCTTCCCGGATGACGACGACCTTCTGACCGGGGCGAATCCGACCGCAGAAGATGCGACCGACCGCGATGCGGCCCACGTACTTGGACCACATCAGCGACGTGACGGCCATGCGAAACGGGACATCGACCTCGACTTCGGGAGCCGGGATGTGGGCCAGGACCATGTCCAGCAGCGGGGCGATGGTCCCCGAGCGGGCGGAGGAATCGTGGCTGGCATATCCCGCCCGACCACTGGCGTAAATGTGCGGGATGTCGGTCGGGTGCTTGGCCCCGAGCTCTTCCATCAGTGACATGGTTTCGAAGATCACGTCGTCGGCGCGGCTGTCGGGACGGTCGATCTTATTGACCACGATCAGCGGCTGGAGGCCGACTTGCAGGGCCTTGGTGAGGACGAAGCGGGTCTGGGGCTTGGGGCCTTCGGCAGCGTCGACGAGCATCAGGGCCCCGTCGGCCATGCGGAGGACGCGCTCGACCTCGCCGCCGAAGTCGGCGTGGCCGGGGGTGTCGATGATGTTGATCTTCACGCCCTTGTAGTTGATCGCGATGTTCTTGGCGAGAATCGTGATCCCGCGTTCGCGCTCCAGATCGTTGGAGTCCAGCAAGCATTCCTGGGTCAGCTCGGCATCACGGAACTGTCCGCTCTGCTTCATGAGGGCGTCGACGAGGGTCGTCTTCCCATGGTCAACGTGGGCAATGATGGCAATGTTTCGAATTTCGTCGCGACGCATGGGACCGGTGTCCTGAACAACTGCAAAGGGAGTGGGAGAGATCGGGGTGAAGACAGCTTCAACCCGTCTCAAGAGGGAGGAATCAGGGGGGTGTGTTGGCTGGGATCAGCTCAACTCAGGGAATCCAGCCAGTAACCATTTGTATAGTTAGCTTCGTGGGTTCGAGTGGGGCAAGGAGTTTAACGGCAATGGCCTCGGGAGGGAAGTCCGAACGAATCTTCACAACGTCTTGACAGAAAATCGGTTGCGACCGCTGTCCCGGTTGGGACGCCAGACTCGAATCTTCAGCGAAACCACTCAGCAGTAGAGAGATTACGATCGCTACGATCTCCCTGAGGTCGGTCTCAAGGGGAGATCAACGTCTGCCGATGCTTGACAATGGAATCGAAACCTGCGAAAAAGTTACAAACAAGTCGCTAAACGTCCACACATTGTTCCTCAGTGTGCGGTTGCTTCACGACCTGGAATGATGTTCCCACCGCGTTGAGTCAAGCGATCCTACGGGCTGCGGCCCGTCCCACCTCCGGATCGCTCGACTCTTTGCACCCGCCTCCCGCCCCCGCCCTCCTGCACGAAGATCGTCCTATGAACAGTGTTCTTGGCTGTAACCCGAGTCATTTTCGGCAACTGTCCCGTCGCGGCTTCCTGCAGGTCGGCATGATTGCCGGTGCGGGGCTGACGTTGCCGCAGTTGCTTCAGAATGAAGCCCAGGCGGAACTCAAGCAGTACGCCAACTTCGAGGGCAAGGCCAAGTCGATCATTCACATCTACCTGCCGGGCGGGATGGCTCACCAGGAATCGTTCGATCCGAAGCCGTATGCTCCGATCGAATACCGCGGCGAGATGAAGCAGGTCCAGACCAATCTGGACGGCGTCCTGTTCGGCGAAACGCTGGCTAAGACCGCCCAGGTTGCCAACCGGATGACGATCATCCGCTCGATGACCCATGGCGAAGCGGCCCACGAACGCGGCACGCACAACATGTTCACCGGGTATCGGCCCAGCCCAGCCCTGCAGTTCCCGAGCATCGGCTCGGTGATCTCGCACGAGTTCGGATCGCGGAACAATCTGCCTCCGTACGTCTGCGTCCCGAATATGCCCAACGAGTTCGCGGGCAGCGGTTACCTCAGTTCCGCCTTCGCTCCGTTCAGCCTGGGCAGCGACCCAGCCAACGGCGGCTTCAAGGTCCGCGACCTGAGCCTCCCTAATGGCGTCGACGAGAGCCGTTTCGCGACTCGGCGTTCGGCTCTGGATGCGGTCAACGCCCACTTCAATACGAAGGAAAAGTCCGACAAGATCTCGGCCATGAACTCCTTCTACGAGAGTGCCTACTCGCTGATCTCCTCGCCGCAGGCTCGCGAGGCGTTCAACCTCGAAGCTGAGGCGGCTCCTCTCCGCGACGAATACGGCCGCAACACCGCCGGAGCCCGCATGCTGCTGGCTCGGCGTCTCGTTGAGGCCGGTGTGCGACTGGTCAATCTGACCTATGGCGGCTGGGACATGCACGACGGGATCGTCAACGGATTCCGCAACACGATGCCGCAGTTCGACCAGGCGTATGCTCGCCTGATCCTCGATCTGGAGCAGCGCGGTCTGCTCGACAGCACGCTGGTCATGGTCTCGTCCGAATTCGGACGCACGCCCAAGATCAACGGCACTGCTGGTCGCGACCACTGGCCGAAGGTGTTCAGCGTGGCCCTGGCCGGTGGCGGCGTCAAGAAGGGCTTCGTTTACGGCAGCTCGAACACGACGGCTGCGGAGCCAGATGAGAACCCGGTCACGGTCGAGAACCTGTTCACGACGGTTTACCACTGCCTGGGGATCGTCGCTGACAAGGAGCTGATGGCTCCGGGCGACCGTCCGATCGAGATTTGTGACGGCGGACAGGTGATTCAGGATCTGCTGACCTAGTGCCTCCCTGCAACTTCCACCCGAAAAACTCAGGTGGAAGTTGTTTTTGTACTGGCCGGTCAGAAATCACCGGTCATAATGAGACGCGAAGATTCTTGGACCTCAGGGATGGGGGCTCGGGGCAGATCGCCATTGCCCGTCGTGGTAGGGAAGCCGACATTCGTTCTGCCCGGACCTGATCAGTCCGGGCAACTTTGCCCCGCGTCCGAACGAACCATCCCACCCGATGTTCGGGCCGCACCTGCGGTGCTTCTGCACCTGCATCTCGAACCTGTTCCTCCCCAACACAGCGAGGAAGGCCCATGCCTTCGATCTTTCGTGGTCTGGTTGTTGCAAGCCTCGTGTGGGGCCTCGCCGCAGTCGTCTCCGCAGCGGCCCCCCAGCTGAATAATGTACTGCCGCACGGGATGCAGCGGGGGACCGAGGCGGACCTCGTACTACAAGGAGCGAACCTGGAGGATGCCCAGGAACTGCTGATCTACGATCCGGGCCTGACGGTGGTGAACTTTGAAGTCCCCGCCGACGCTAAGGGGGGCAGCATCAAGGTCCGCGTGAAGGCGGAACCCACGGCCAGCATCGGGAATTACCGCTTCCGGATTCGCACCGCCACCGGGCTGTCCAATCTTCAGAATCTGTACGTCGGCCCGCTGCCGATCGTGGAAGAGGTCGAGCCGAACTCCGAGTTCGTCAAGCCGCAAGCGATCTCGAACAACGTCGCTGTCCACGGGAAGGTCGATGGCGAGGATGTCGACTATTACGTGGTCGACTGCAAGAAGGGGGAACGCCTCACCGCCGAGGTGTACGGCATTCGCCTGGGTTTCTCGTCCGGGGGGAACTTCTTTGACCCCTACGTCGCGATCCTCAACTCCGCCCGGTTCGAGCTGTCGACCAGCGATGACGCCGCCCTCGTCTGGAACGACGGCATCGCCTCGTGCGTGATCCCGGAAGACGGCAAGTACATCGTTCAGATTCGCGATGCGTCTTACCTCGGCGATGGTCGGGCGTACTACCTGCTCAACATCGGGACCAATCCCCGCCCGCGCGGGATCGTCCCCTCGGGAGGCAAGCCCGGCGAGACCGTGAAGGTCAAGTTCCTGGGCGATGTCGCAGGCGACTTCGAGCAGGACATCGCCATCCCCGCCGACGCCCCAGCCGACTGGACCATCAACGTCACCGATGCCAGCGGGACAGCTGCGTCGCCGATGCGGTTCCGCGTCTCTCCGCTGACGAACGTGTATGAAGCTGCGGAAAACGACACGACGGCTGGGCTGACGGCCGTCGAGGCTCCGGCGGCGTTCAATGGAGTGCTGGAGAAGCCGGGCGACAACGACTACTTCCTGTTCACGGCCAAGAAGGACCAGACGTTTGAAGTCGAGCTGTATGGCCGTCGCCTGCGGTCCTCGATCGATGCGGTGCTATACGTCTGCAACAAGGACGGCAACGGCATCGCCAACAACGACGACAGCCGTGGCCCCGACAGCTACATCCGCTGGAAATGTCCCGCCGATGGGGAGTACGCGATCCTCGTGCATGACCACCTCAAGGGTGGCGGACCGAGCTATACTTACCGCGTCGAAATGCAGCCGGTCGTGCCGAAGACCTTTGCCGGAACGGTCGAGTTCCAGCGGTATGTCGCCCCCCAACTGGTGATCCCGCAAGGCAGCGGCGTCGGGGTGCAAGTCAACGTCACCCGCCAGGACTTCGGCGGCCCGGCCAACTTCAAGAGCGATGACCTGCCCGCCGGTGTCAGCATCGTCTGCCCCGAGATGTGGCGCGGCGGAGCGACCATGCCGGTCGTGCTGTATGCCGCTGCCGATGCCCCGATCGCGGGCAAGTTCTCCTCGATCAAGACCTTCCTGGACGACCCCAAGCAGCCCGATCTGAAAGTCGAGGGACCGTTCAAGCAGAGTATCTTGATGGTCCTCGGCCAGAATCAGCAGCCGGTCTGGTCTGAAGAGCAGACCCGCCTGCCGGTCGTCGTGACCCAGGCCGCTCCGTTCAAGGTGACGATCGAGCCACCCAAGGTGCCGATCGTGCGCGGCGGGTCGCTGAACCTCAAGGTCGTGGCCGAACGCACCGGGGAGTTCAAGGGAGCCATCCAGGTGCTCTTCCTTCAGACCCCTCCCGGCATCAGTGCCAGCGGCTCGGTCTCGATCCCGGAAGGCCAGAACGAAGCCCTGATCTCCGTGAACTGCAACGGAGACGCTCCCGTCGGCGACTGGCCGATTGCCATCCGCTGTATCTCCACTGTGGGGAATGGGCCGATCGAGACCTGCACTCCGTTCGTTCCGATCCATATCGAAGAGCAGTACATGACGCTCGAATTCGCCCAGGCCGCGATGGAGCAGGGCAAGGAAGCTCCCGTGTTCGCCAAGGTCACCAAGCGGAAAGACTTCGCGGGCGAAGCGGTCGCCACCCTCTTCGGCCTTCCCGCCAACACGACTGCGGAACCGATCAAGGTCACCAAGGACACGACCGAGATCACCTTCACCGTCAAAGCCGCCGCCAACGCCCCGGCGGGCAAGAACCAGAACCTGTTCGCTCAGATTCTGATCCCGGAAAACGGGGATATGGTCGTCCACAACCTCGGCACCGGCAAGCTGCGGATTGACACCCCTCCGCCGCCGAAGCCGAACGATCCGCCGATGCCGACACCGACTCCCATGCCGATGCCCGCCCCGATGCCCGCAGCTGTCGTCGTCGCTCCGCCGAAACCGCTGTCCCGTCTGGAACAACTGCGGCTTCAGCAGAAGGAAAAGACCCAGGGTGCGACCCCCACCGCCAAGCCGTAGTGAGTTCGTCCCGTAGCCACGTTCGCCAGAACGTGGGCAAACGGAACCCGCTCCTGTCAACGCCAACCGCCATCGAGAACGCTGAATCCGGTCGCACACCTTCTGGCGAAGGTGGCTACAAGACACGTCGATCTCACCCGAGACCTCCCCCATGCTTCGCAGTCTCCTCATCATCGCCCTGCTCTCCATCGCCCTACCTGCCCATGCGGCGGACTTGGCCGAGCTGCGCGTCTCTCCGCCGGATGTCAATCTGGCGACCGCGCTGGATCGTCAGGGGATCGTGGTGCAGGCCCTCTTCACGGACGGCCTGACCCGTGATGTGACCGACCAGGCGACCTGGACGCTGGCCAACCCGGCTCTCGTCCGTCGCGACGGGAACACGCTGTACCCGGTGGCCGACGGCCAGACCGAACTCAAGATCGAGTTCGGCGGGCAAATGTTGACCCTCCCGGTCAAGGTCGAGAAGGCCGCCGAAGCCCGCCCCATCAGCTTTAAGCTCGATGTCATGCCCGTCTTCATGAAGGCCGGTTGCAACACCGGCAGTTGCCACGGAGCGGCCCGCGGCAAGGACGGGTTCCGGCTCTCTCTGTTCGGCTTCGACCCCAACGGCGACCACATGCGGATCACCCGCGAGTTCCCCGGTCGACGCGTCGATCTGGCCATTCCCGAGTCCAGCCTGATGGTCGAAAAGTCGGTCGGCGATGTCCCGCACACCGGCGGCAAGCGGTTTGAAAAGAACAGCGAACTCAACCAGCAACTGGTCAAGTGGATCGCCGCCGGAACCCCGCTCGACCCGGCTGACATCGCGACCTGTATCGGTATGACGATCTATCCGAAGAACGGCGTGCTGGATGGTCCCGGCGAGACCCAGCGTGTGACCGTGCGGGCGACTTACTCGGACGGCACCGACCGCGACGTGACGCACCTCGCGCTGTTCTTGACCAACAACGAAAACTCGGCGGCGATCTCGCAGGCCGGGGTCGTGACCGCAGGAGCGCGGGGCGAAGCCTTCGTCATGGCCCGCTTCTCGACCTTCACGGTCGGGTCGCAATATGTCGTCCTGCCCAAGGCTCTGCAGTACCAGGAAACTCCCCCCGAGCCGGTCAACTACATCGACGAGTTCGTGGCCCTCAAACTCAAGAAGCTGCGGATTCACCCCAGCGGCCTGTGCAGCGACGAGGAGTTCCTGCGGCGGGTGTCGATCGACTTGGTCGGTCTGCTGCCCGGTCGTGAGGAGTACGCCGCCTTCATGGCGGACGCCGACCCGAAGAAGCGTGAGAAGAAGATCGACGAACTCCTGGGCCGCAAGGAGTTCACCGAGATGTGGGTCTCCAAGTGGGCCGAGTGGCTGATGATCCGCAGCTCGCAGCAGGTGTCGACGAAGTCAGTGGTGCTGTACTACCAGTGGCTGGTCGACCAGATTTCGAACAACGTCCCGCTCGACAAGATGGTCCAGGATCTGCTGTCATCGAGCGGCGGCACGTTCAAGGTGCCGCAGACGAACTACTACCAGATCGAGCAGGACCGCCTGAAGATCGCGGAGAACACCGCCCAGATCTTCATGGGAATGCGGATTCAGTGTGCCCAGTGCCACAACCATCCGTTCGACCGCTGGACGCAGGACGACTACTACAACTTCGCCGCCCTGTTCGCGCAGGTCGGTCGCAAGACCTCGGAAGACGCCCGCGAGCAGATCATCTTCAACTCGGGCGGAGGTGAGGTGCCTCATCCGGTCACTGGGGTCAATGCGATCCCGTCGTACCTGGGTGGTGGGAAGGCCGACCTCACCGGGGGACTCGATCGCCGCGCGGCACTGGGCAAGTGGCTGGCCTCACCGGCCAATCCCTACTTCGCTCAGAACTTCACGAACCGCATCTGGCAACACTTCCTCGGCGTGGGGATTGTCGAGCCGGTGGACGATGTGCGTGTGTCGAACCCCGCCTCGAACCCGGAACTGCTGACCGAGATGTCCAAGCGATTCACCGAGTCGAACTACAACTTCAAGGCTCTCGTGCGTGACATCTGCCTGTCCAAGAGCTACCAGCGCTCGACCCAGCGAAACGAGAGCAACGGCAGCGACGAACGGAACTTCGCCCACCAGACGATCCGCCGCATCAAGGCCGAATCGATGCTGGACATCATCAGCCAGGTGACCACCACCAAGAACAAGTTCGCTGGCCTGCCGCTCGGTTCGCGGGCGGTGCAGATCGCCAACGGGGCGACCTCGGATTACTTCCTGACCACGTTCGGACGGGCCACCCGCGAGACGGCCTGCTCCTGCGAAGTCAAGATGGAGCCGACCCTCTCGCAGGCCCTGCACCTGATGAACGGCGATGTCGTCAACAACAAGATGCAGCAGGGCGGCGTCATCAAGGCCCTGCAGGCTCAGAAGCTCGAACCGATGCAGATCGTCGAGCAACTCTACATCACCTGCCTGACCCGCAAGCCGACGGAGCAGGAAATCGCCGCCCTGACCCCGCTGTTCGCCGCCGGGAGCGATGCCAATCGCTCGCTCGACGATGTGTATTGGGCGCTCATGAATAGTCGTGAGTTCCTGTTCAATCACTGAGGAAGTTTTCAGTCGTCAGTGTTCAGTTATCAGTGAGGAGCGGTCAGCCATCAGCTTTCAGCCATCAGCTTTCAGCCATCAGCTTTCAGCCATCAGCCAGAAGCGGACTGCCATTGTCGCTCGATTCCACCTCTGGCCCTAGGCCCTAGGCCATCACCCCTAGGCTTCCCCCGCGAGTTCGCCATGTTTCGTCTCTCCCTCATCATCGGTCTTTGCTTCGCAGCCTCCGCTCCCGCGTTCGCTGAAGACGCAGCGGCGGAGAAGGTCACGTATACCGATCACATCCTCCCGCTGTTCAAGCAGCGCTGCGGGTCGTGTCACAATGCCAACGATCGCAAGGGGGGGCTGACCCTCGACAACTATGCGGGCACGATCCAGGGCGGCAGCTCGGGCGCGGTCGTCGAGGGCGGCGACTCCGGGGCCAGCTACTTGTGGAGCTTGGTCACGCACGCCTCGGATCCGAAGATGCCTCCGAACGCCGACAAGCTGCCGGAAGCGGAACTGGCCCTCATCAAGAAGTGGATCGATGGCGGTTTGCTCGAAGCGTCCGGCAGCTCGGCTAAGATGAAGAAGAAGTCCTCGGTGGGGAAGATCGAAGTTTCGGGGGCACGCCCGGCAGAGGTCGCGATGCCGATCGGCTACCTCGGCGATCCGATCGTCCAGAGCCCGACCAAGAACGCCGTCACCGCCCTGGCCACCAGCCCGTGGGCCCCGCTGGCTGCGATCTCCGGACACCATCAGATCACTCTGTATCACACGCAGACGTTTGAAGTCCTCGGCGTGCTGCCCTTCCCGGAAGGCCAGCCGCAAGTCCTCAAGTTCAGCCGCAATGGCTCGCTGCTATTGGCGGGCGGCGGACGCGGCGGAGCCAGCGGCAAGGTCATCGTCTACGACGTGAAGACCGGCGAACGCAAGGCTGAGATCGGCGACGAATACGACTCCGTCCTCGCAGCGGACATCTCCGCCGACCACTCGATGGTCGCCCTGGGCGGACCCAAGCGGATGCTGCGTGTCTACTCGGTCGAGACTGGCGAGCTGCTGTTCGAGAACAAGAAGCACAACGACTGGATCACCGCCATCGAGTTCAGTCCGGACGGCGTGCTGCTGGCCTCGGGTGATCGGTCGAACGGTCTGTTTGTCTGGGAATCGTCGACCGGCAAGGAGTTCTACAACCTGCTCGGGCATCAGGGGATGATCACCGATGTCAGTTGGCGGCCCGACAGCAATGTGGTGGCCTCAGCCAGCGAGGACAACACGATCCGCTTGTGGGAAATGAACAACGGCACCGAAGTCAAGAAGTGGCCCGCCCACGGCGGCTGCCTGGCGGTCGACTACATCCGCGATGGTCGGTTGGTGTCGAATGGTCGGGACCGTGTCGTTCGCTTGTGGAATGGTGACGGGGGCCAGTTGAAAGAGTTCCCCGGTCAAGGCGACATCGGCATGGAGGTTGCCTTCGACGCCGAGAGTGAGCGCGCCATCGGCGGCGACTGGACCGGCATGGTCCGCATCTGGAACGCCGCCGACGGAGTCCTCCTCAACGAGTTCAACACCAACCCGCCGACCATTGATGCGACCATTGCCGCTGTCGAACAAGCCTTCGGCGGGGCCAACGGCGAATTGACCCAGGCCAGCACCCAATTGGCAACCCTCACCAAGGCCCTGACCGATCGCAAGACCCTCGCCGAAACCACGCTGGTCCAGCTGACCACCGCGACGACCAAGGCCCAGACCGCGACCACCGAAAAGGCCACCGCCGAGAAGCTCCTGGCCGAGAAGACCGCTGAGATGTTGAAGGCCGAAGAAGCCGTGAAAGCCGCCGAAGCCGCGCTCGCCGCCGCCAAGGCCGCCCTGGACAAGGCCACTGCCGATTCGACGGTCGCGACCAATGGCAAGAAGGCTGCGGTCGATGGAATCGCCGTGGCGAAGATTACCGCTGAGAAGGCCGCCGTGATGGAGAAGACGCTCACTGAAGAAATGGCCAAAGCCAAAGCCGCCGCCGACAAAGCCGCCGCCGAAGCCCCCGCCAAGCCCGAAGAACAAAAGGCCATGACCGACTACGACACCGCCGCCAAAGCCGCCCAGGCCAAAGCCGACGCCACCAAAGCCAAGCTCGACCGCCTGAAAGCCCTCAAGGCCACGCCGAAGCCCATGCCCGCCGCCCCCCCCGCCGAGCCCGCTGTTCCGGCTCCCGCACCCGCCGCCGCCCCGGCTCCGGCTGCTCTGGCTCCCGCCGCCGCCCCTGCGACCCCATAGGACGGACCCATTGGCCTGTCCCTCCCCTCGCAGCGTCCCCGCCAGACTTCAGAACTTCGAAAGTCTCTGTGTGCGCGGGGGCTCGCTGCGCTTCCTGCCCCATTCTCCCTGATGAAGAAGGGCTCCTACCGAGCCGAGACTGAGGGTGGAAAACTTCCTCGGTTCTCGGCTGAGCAGGAGTTTCGCCCTGTGCTGATGAAAATTTGGTCTGGACGGCAGAGATCGATCATCCGGGATTTGTTGCTCACCGAACGGTTCGGCACTCCAGACTTCCAACGGCCGCGAAACAACGCAGGAACAGTCAATCATGGTGTTTGACGATGTCGTTTGAAAATGGGAGTACTCGATCCCTGACGTGGAACCCGCTTTCATTGCAAAACAAAAGCAGTTCGTCGTCGGATCCCCGCAAACCACCTGCAACCCCAAATTTTCAGCAGCCCAGCCCGTCCCTCTTTTTCCTGTCCTCAATGTTCCCGTCCTCATGCTGCTCGACTCCAGATCAATATCAGAAGATGAGAGGAAATACGAGGACAGGAACAAGAAGAGCAGAGGGGCGGGGGATATTCTACCTCCTGAACCGATTGAGTGTTGTGTGGTTCTGACTCCTCCGGGGTCGCTGGTCGGTTCCGGCACCGGCGAAGGGGATGCACACCTGGTCCGCTCAATCACATTTCACGCGGTTGATTTTCAATCCTGGGTTTGATAGCCTTGCCGATTCGCCTCTGTGTGCATCGTTTGGGGGTTGGTTCCCCGCGTGGGATGGCATCGGAACAGTATCGTTCACTGCGAATCGTTCACTGCGAATCGTTCACTGGGAGTTGTGTCGGAATGGGCGTCAAGAAAACCGGCAAAGGTCGTCGTAAACTCGGACGCAGGAAGCGACGCATGCGCGCCCGCATTCGGCATCGCAAGGGCTAAATCCGCGAGGGCGATGGCCTGTTGGAGTCCAGCCTTGAGGCTGATCTGCATCAGGCTCTCGCCTGGATCTCTCACTCCATTCCGGGTATGACGAAGCGTCAGCTACGGAGAGGCGGTGTCTCGCCTGGAGGGGACTGCGGTCCGCTGGCAGGTGGATTTCCGCATGGCGGGACTACGCCAGTGTGGAAGCTCGTCATCGTGCAGGAGTGCGGGGGCGGGATGACAGGCTGGAAGCCTCTCCCACGGGGAACTGACAGGCTGGAAGCCTATCCCATGCGGGATCACTTGGGTGAGGTTGCTGGGCATGTCGGCTCGTCTCGCTCCATTGGCTTACATCCACGGAAAGTACGTTCCCGGCGATCAGGCGGCGCTCCCGGTTTGGGATCGCGGCGTCGTGCAGGGGGCCACTGTCACCGAGATGATCCGCACGTTTGGGCGGGTTCCGTTTCGACTGCCGCAGCATCTGGCTCGCTTGCGTGTCGGGCTGGATTACCTCGGCGTGGCCATTGGTGAGACGGACGAGCAATTGAAGGAAATCGTGCGGCATTTGATGCAGACCCGCGAGCCCGCTCTCGCTTCGCACGCGGACCTGGGGATTGTGATCTTCGTCACGCCCGGAGCGATCCCGATGTACGCCGGGGAGTTCCCGGTTTCCGATTCCCCGACACTCTGCGTCCATACGTTCCCGCTGCCGTTTCACCAGTGGGCCGAGAAATACCAGCACGGCCAGGCGCTGGTCGTCCCCTCCATCCGCCAGATCCCCGCCGAGATCCTCGACCCGCGAATCAAAACCCGCAGCCGCCTGCACTGGTACCTCGCCGATCGCGAGGCTCGCGCGCTCGATCCGACAGCGGTCGCACTGCTGCAGAATGCGGACGGCCACCTGACCGAGACGAATAGCGGAAACTTTTTCGTGGTGTCCGGAGGTAAAATTCGTACCACCCCAGAGGTCGATACGCTTCCCGGAATCAGCCAGCAGTTTGTGAAAGAACTGGCGAAGGAACTGGCAATTCCGTACGAAGTCGGCGACATTACTCTCGCGGCCGCGCTCGCAGCCGAGGAGGCATTCGTATCGTCCACCACGTCCTGCGTGCTGCCCGTGACACGGATCAATCGGCAGGCGATCGGAACCGGAAGTCCCGGCCCTGTCACACGCGCGTTGCTCCAGCGCTGGTCGGATCGGGTGGGGTTGGATATCGTGAAGCAAGCTCAACAACCGCACGCACAACACTGAATTCCATCCACTTCGGACCCGTCATGACTTCCCTTCGCGACCAGATCGACTTCATTCGCCAGGTCCGCCAGCGGTTCTACACCACGGGAGCTGTGCTGCCCAGTAGCCGCTTTCTGGCCCATGCGACCACGCGGCCGCTGCATCAGTTCAAGGGCCCCAAGCGTGTACTCGAACTCGGTCCCGGCACCGGGGCGGTGACGCGTCACATCGTCAAGCACATCAATCCGGACGACAAGTTCGACCTCGTCGAGATCAACGAGAGCTTCGGGCAGATCCTCAACAACCGCTTTGAACACGACCCCGACTACAAAAAGGTCGCCGCTGTCTCGAAGGTCCACATCTGCCCGCTCCAGGAGTTCCAGACCGACGCCCCCTACGACATCATCATCTCGGGCCTGCCGTTCAACAACTTCTCGGCTCCGCTGGTCGAGGAACTGGTCGAGGCCAGCTTGAAGTTGCTGGCTCCGGGCGGGACGTATTCATTCTTCGAGTACATGTTCATGCGTCCCATGCGGCGGGCTGTGACCTCGGGGCCGGATCGGAAGCGTCTGGGCGAGATCGAGGCGATTCTGACCAAACGGTTCAACGCCTACCGTTTCCGTCGTGACTGGGTGTTCCTGAACGTGCCGCCGGCGTGGGTGCAGCATTTACGTTTGAAGTAGGGCCAGGCTTCAGGCTTCAGGCCCTAGGCTCCCGACTCCCGACTCCCGAGAGGCTCCCGCGTGGCTGTGCGCGTGGCGTTTTGCATTACTGAACTCGATCCGGGAGGAGCTGAGCGGGCTCTCTTCGAGATCGTGACACGACTCGACCCCGTGAACTGGGAGGTGCGGGTCTACTGCCTGGGTCCCGAGACGGAATTGTCTCGGCAACTCCAGCAGCGGGGCATCGCGACCGTCTGCCTGGGTGTGCGTCATTGGTATCAGGTCGGCGTGCTGTTTCGCTTGGCTAGGGAGCTGCGCGCGTTTCGGCCGGCGGTGCTCCAGACGTTCCTGTTTCACGCCAACATCCTCGGTCGGCTGGCGGGGTGGTGGGCGGGTCTGCCGGTGATCATGTCGGGGCTGCGGGTGGCGGAGCGTGGAAAACGCTGGCATTTGTGGCTGGATCGCTGGACCAACCGGCTGGTGACGCTCAATGTCTGTGTCAGTGAGGGAGTGCGGCAATTCGCGATTTTGCGCGGGGGACTGTGGGCCGAGAAGCTGCGCGTCATTCCCAACGGTGTCGATGCCGAGCGGTTCGCCTCCGCCATGCCGCTCGATTTAAGCCAGTTTGGCATCCCGGCTGAGGCGTGGACGCTCGTCACGGTGGGGCGGCTGACGGTTCAGAAGGGACACGACGACCTCATTGGAGCGGTGGCCCCGCTGCTGCTCGACGATCCCCGAATGCACCTGCTGATCGTGGGGGAGGGGCCCGAGCGGGAGACGCTGGATTGGCTGTCTGACAGTCTGGGGGTCAGCGGGCAGGTTCACCTGGCTGGCTTTCAGGCGGAGATCCCCGGCATCCTCAAAAGCTGCCAGGCGTTCGCCCTGACCTCACGTTGGGAGGGGATGCCCAATGCCCTGCTGGAGGCTCTCGCAGCCGGTCTGCCGTGCATTGCGACGGATGTGGAGGGGGTGCGGGAGTTGCTGGGGGGCGGTTCCGGTTTGGTGGTCGCCGCGGGGGACGGAGAGGCCCTGCGACGGGCCGTGGAACAGGTGAGATGCCAGATGTTGTGTTTGGCCCCAGCGGAGTCACAAGGGGTTGTATTGAGAAGGCATGCGTGGCGGGCGATTTCGGAGGAATATGAGTCCCTGTTCACAGAATGTCTGAGCCATCGGGAGGAAATACAAGACTGATGTCTGTACGCAAAAAGATTGTTGAAATTCCCAATCCGTAGGGGGGGCGCGACCTGCGTCGATCAGCGCCTCTGAAACCCCCTGAGAGCGCATGGATCGCGCTTGACCAGTCCGAAAGCGTTGATATTGTTTGCCCTCGTGGGGACCAGCACGGAAGAGTTCTTCGCAGGGCGATTCGCCTTGGGTAGAATCGACGCAACTATTGCGTTATCAGAGTGTTGCAACTCACGTCCCACCTCCAGGAGGGTGGGATTCGTTCACGGATGAATGCTGGAGAGCATACGTCCCGACGGGTCCGAACTCTTCCGCAAAAACACACCGTTCAAACACACCGTTCAAACACACATTCTCCCCTTCCCATCTGATTGAAACAGCTTGGCTGTTTCGCACCGAAAATCCGCCGGCTACCGGGCTTGCGGACAGGCGGCAAGACGCTTTGCCGAACAGTCGTGACTTGGGATCTCCTTCCCCCAAGGCTCAAGCCACTCGCCCTTTCATGCGGAAAGACTCCGCACGGGGCGAGTGGCTTCTGTTTTTAATAGTGATCAGTTGTCAGTTGTCAGTGAGTGCCTCGTCGATGTTTGATCTTGGGGTTCGCCCCCGCCGGGAGGGCGAGGCTCCTGCCGAGCCGC
>JAYTFV010000577.1:0-6389 GCA_043734065.1 Planctomycetota bacterium | reverse complement strand
GTCACCTCGCCCAGCGGGGGCACCCGGCACAACTCATCGCAGTTCTCCGAGACCAGTCGTCGCAGTCCCTTTTCCTCATTCCCCAGGACCAGCAGCCAGTCGCGGTCGCGATCGACTTCCGTCACCGACCGGGCCTCATGCTCGGAGGTGCCCAGAATCCACAGGCCCGCCTCCTTGGCGATCTCGAACACCTGCACCATATTGGGGACGATGGCAATCGGCATGACCTCGATCCCGCCCGAGGCGATGTCGTACACGATCGAGGTCAGCGGGGCCGACTGGTCGCGGGTCATCACCACCCCCCGCACGCCGAAGAAGGCGGCTGTGCGCAGAATCGCTCCGACGTTGTGGGGGTCTTGGATGTGGTCGAGGGCCAGCCAGAGGCCGGGTTTTTCGGGGTTGTTTTGTGGAGTGCGCTGGAAGAGGGACTTGGCGCTGACGGTCGAGATTTCGCGGACGGTCGCCTCATTGCTGGTGGCTCTTCCGCCGTCGGTCGAACTGCGGGCAGACCTCTCCTGCTCGCCAATCGGCAGATGCACCGGCTTCTGGTGTTCGCGAGCGAGGGCGGCCACTGCCAGCCAGGTGTCGCTGGCCCCCTTGAGATTGATGCGAAGTTCGAGGACATCCGCTGGCCGCCGCTGAAGAGCGGCCAGAATACTGTGCGGATTGCGGAGTGAATGAGTCGCCATCTGGCGGGTGTTTCCTCAAGGCGAATGGCGAGGGGAGTCGCCACAGTTTACCAGTTGTGGGTGCGAAGCGGCACCGGATGGGGAAGTATACTTCACGCGGCGGGGGGGCGGCATTCAGCTGCGCAAAGCCTTCGCATCGCGGCCAAACGGGGTTGTACTCAATGCGAAGAGCGACCACCCGCTGGGGATGGTCGCTCTTGAGGCATGCCTGGGGATCGGTCCGGGAGGCGACTCCCGATCATCTACCGCATCACGGTCTCAATCAAGTCCAGATCCAGGACCACCCGCGTGGCGATGTACTTGTCTGGAGACTGCTTGAACAGATCGCGGTTTTCTGCGGTGATGAACAGGTACAGCTGATCGTCATAGAAGGCGGCATAGCGGGTGAGGCCCCGCACCGCCGGAACCCGCGAGGTGTCCCAGATCAGGACCGGATCGCAGCCCATGAACTGGGGCACAAAGTCCTCGGGATTGGCCCGGAAGGCTTTGACCTCGGCGGCACTCGTGAGCAGGAACCATTGCCCTTCGTAATCGACGGCGAACTCCTCGCTCCCCTTGATCCACTTCTTGTCGGCCAGTAAGGAGACGGGGCTGAAACCATCCAGCAGGAGCTTGTCGGGTGAATATTTGGCAGGCAGTGGCTGGACACGACTGGCTGTGTTGTCAGGACTGAAATTCTTCAGTCGGGCCTGCAACTGGTCGTTCCACTCGACCGACTTTTTCAGCATCTGGTGGTAATCGGCCAGCGAACGCGGTCCGAGGGAAGTGACCAGACGGCGCGTCCCGGACGGGTCGAGGACGAAGTCGCAGGGCCATTTGTTGACGTTGAATCGCTTGGACAGGTCGCTGTACTGGTCGACATTCACCGACACGGCGACGAGGTTCCCCTGGATGTACTCCTCGATGGGAGCCTTGTGCAGGACTTTCTGTTCCATCTGAACGCAGGGCGCGCAGCTGTCGGAGTAGAAGTGAACCAGCAAGGGACGCTGGAGCTTCTGCGCCTCAAGGCGGGCGGACTCGAAGTCGGTCTTCCAAGCCGATGGAGCGGCCAGGAGAGAACTGGTGAGGAGGCACCAACCGAGCAGGCTCAAACAGGCAGTTCGCAGGGGCATGACAGCGTCCCCAATACTCAGCGGCTTGGATCGGGCTTGCAGAGAGGAGGTCTGGAGAGAGCTGGACGGTCTGCGAATTGGTCGCAAAGTATTGATGTACCGCCCGATCCCACGAGACGGTCCCGTGGTTCTATCGACAGACATCGAGGCAAGAATTGTGAAGGCCCTGGCGGAGTGGGGTTTTCTGGGCAGTGTTCATCCTCGCGTGACGGTTGTGTCTGATTCGCGCCGCTCTCCGATGAGAGCGAATTTGGCGAATCAGTTCATTGCAGGTAGCCCGGCGATTCTAACGAAAAAACCCCGCCTGACGAATCAGACGGGGCCAACCGTGTTCTTGGGGTGATAAGGAATCGAGCCGGCAAACCAGAAAAACCCCCGGTCTTGAACACGGAACAACCGGGAAAAAAGACTGAAAGCTGATTCTTGCATCTTGTGTGCCAATAAATCAACATCGCGATTTCTGGTCACACATCAGTGCTTGTTGAAGCGATCGGGGCGATTTCCTCAAAGGAAAAAGAGGCAATCAGGAGTCATGTTGAGCGAAAATCATCCACATGAGGCTGACATCTCATCCGGCCGCCGACCCTCAGTACCCCTTCATGTCGTTGAACACGGACAAGTATAAGATCGCATCCTATTACAGTGTAGTGAGTTACGGGTTATATCCGAATTGCGGAAATTTTTTGACGCAGCACACTGGATGTTGGATTGAGAGTTGCTAATAATACCCCTAAGCCCGAGCAAGGGTTGGCCCGCACTTGCTCAACGGCTCAGCGATAAGCGTCCTCGGATTGTTTCTGGGGACGCTTTCGTTGTTTACAGAATGGCATGATTTGATATGACATCGTGCGTTTTGGCGCACTGCCGCAGTTTGATGCAGGGAGCGTTCTGCTGCATCAGTGCATCTTGATCCCATTTCTGGTAAAGATCGCAGATCGCCACCCTCATCTCCTCAGAAGTCCCCGATGCTTTACATCAACATTCAACTGAGAGTGAAGGATTCCGCCGACATCACCCAGGTCGGGGAACTCCTCACCGCCCACGGTCGTCTGTCGCGAGCCGAGCCGGGCTGCGTCCGGTTTGATGTCTACCACTCTCAGGTCGACCCCGCGGTCTACTTACTGACTGAGTATTGGGACACCCCAGCCTCTCTGGATCAGCACCGTCTGGCGGAGGGCTACCTGAAGATCTACAAGCCGCAGGTGATCCCACTGGTCGACCGCACCCCGCATCCGTGCGATTTGCTGGAGTAGGAGAAGTTGTCAGTTGTCAGTGTTCAGTCGTCAGTCAGAGGGGAGAGCCCTGTTCCGAGCCAATCTCTGACTGAAAACTGACGACTGATCACTGACAACTCATCCCCCTCCCCCATTGTCGAAATCGGGAACTGCCGCCGCCTGCGACTTGCCCAGCCGGTTCCTCCCGTTAATCTAATCTGTAGCGACTTCCCGAGCGTGGCTCGTGGAATCCTGTGCAGTCCCTGTTCGATCTGAAGTGACGGAGTCCCGGCATGGTCCCGGCTGATATTCGCAAGGTGATTCTCCAAATCCTCGAGCGGATTGCGCCCGATGAGGATCTCTCCAACCTCGACGACAGCAAGCCGTTCCGCGAGCAGATGGAGCTGGACAGCATGGACTTCCTCGACATCGTCATGGAACTCCGCAAGCTTTACCGCGTCCAAATCCCCGAGGCCGACTACCCGAACCTGATCTCGATGGACAGCACCGTGACGTACCTGACGCCGATGCTCAAGGATGTGCCCGCCTAGTCAGTAGGATGGGCAATCCTGCCCGTCCCCTCCGGCACTCAGCACTCACAAGTCACCCCAAAAGCGTCGAGCGCAGACTGTCCTGATCTGTGTCAATCTGTGCGATCTGTGTACCCCAACCTCTTTCCCTCACAGAGTCGTTGGTACACAGATTCCGCAGATGTTCACAGATTCAGAAGGGGCATTCCCCGTACCGGGTCGACTGAGTACTCGACAGCCAACACTCAGCTCGCTGTCGTTCTGGCTGACCGCTGATAGCTGACTGCTGAAAGCTCCCTCCCCTGTGCGTTACCACACCCTCATCATCGGGGCCGGCATGTCCGGGCTGGCAGCCGGGATTCGGCTGGCGTATTACCAGAAACCGGTGTGTATCCTCGAACGGCACACGACGATCGGCGGGTTGAATTCGTTTTACCGGCTGCGGGCCAGGAACCACGATGTCGGGCTGCATGCGGTCACGAACTTCGCTCCGCCGGGAACGCGGACCGGCCCGCTGGCCAAGTTGCTGAAGCAACTGCGGCTCCGCTGGGACGATTTCGCGTTAAGGCCGCAGTGTGGTTCGGCGGTTGCGTTTCCGGGGAAGAAGCTGCGGTTCACGAACGATTTTTCAGTGTTGGTCGAGGAGATCGCGACCGCTTTCCCGCATCAGGTCGACAAGTTCCGCAAGCTAGTGGGCACGATTGAGGGGTTTGACGAGCTGAACTTGAACCAGCAGGCGGTCTCAGCGATGCAAGTGGTCAGCGAGCACCTCTCCGACCCGCTCCTGGTCGACATGCTCTTCTGTCCGCTGATGTTTTACGGCTCAGCGACGCCGCGCGACATGGACTTCAACCAGTTCGTGGTGATGTTCAAGAGTATCTTCAAGGAGGGTTTTGGTCGTCCGTTCGATGGAGTCCGCCAGATCCTCAAGTCGCTCACCCGCCACTACAAGGCCCTCGGCGGTGAGTTGAAGCTGCGGCATGGCGTGCGGGAGATCAAGATCGACAATGGCCGGGCTGTGGGCGTTGTCCTGGATGATGGTCGGGAGATCGAGGCCGAGAACATCCTCTCCACGGTCGGTTCGGTCGAGACGTTTCGTCTCTGCGGCGAGGCTCTGCAAGGCCAAACCGTCCCCGGCGACCACGGCCCCGTCAAGACCTTTCAGCACGGCGCGATCTCGTTCAACGAGTCGATCTCGATCCTCGATTGCCAGCCGCGCGACCTGGGCCACACCGAAACGATCATCTTCTACAACGACTCCCAGCGGTTCACCTACGACGTGCCGACCGAGCCGTGCGACCTCCGCAGCGGGATCATCTGCTCCCCGAATAACTTTCAGTATGAGGACGACCGCCTACTGGAAGACGGCATCATCCGCATCACCGCCCTGGCCAACCCCGACTACTGGATGAACCTGCCGCCTGAGGAGTACGCCACCGCGAAAGCCGATTGGGGCATGAAGATCATCGACTCCGCCCTCCGCTTCATGCCGGACTTCCGCAGCCACGTCGTCGACGCCGACATCTTCACTCCCAAGACGATCCACCGCTTCACCGGGCACCTGAAGGGGGCTGTCTACGGAGCTCCCCGCAAGATCCTGACCGGCGACATGCCGCTGAAGAACCTCTACCTCGCCGGGACCGACCAAGGCTTCCTCGGCATAATCGGCTCGATGCTCAGTGGGATTACGATTGCGAATAACCAGTTGCTGCGGGGGTAGCGGTCGAAAGCCCAGGGGTTGCAACCCCTGGGCTTACTCCGACCTTGCCGGTTATTCCGATCACTCCCGTTCTGCCAATTCTGCCGAGCAATCCGTCCGTGCCACAGTTCGGCATCACGATCGTTCGATAAGGATTCTCAGGGATGTCCCGCACATCCCCTATGCCCCGCACGACCCGTCTGCGATGACCGCATCCAGGGATCAAGCACATGACCAGCCAAGCAGTTTCGGAGTCTCCCATGGATCGGGAAGAGGTTGAGGATGTTGTCCATGCGTCATTGGGACGCCATCTGCGGGTGACTTGCGTGTTGGGACTCCTCTTTCTGGGAGTCGGGTTCATTCTCGGGCACTACGTTGCCGCCCAGCATGCCCGCGATCTGTCCGACCGCTGGAGCCACCGAACCGAGGAACTTGCTCAAGCCCAGGCGACCTTGAAAGCCGATCTGGACCAGGTCCGCGAACTCGCTCAATCGACCCGTCACGAGGAACTCACCCGGTCCGCTCACCAGGCAGAGATGCTCGACGAAACCCGGCGGCTGGCCCGCGCCGCGGAAGACCTACGGCAATCGCTCATCGCCCGCTGCATCGCCGAAAACCAACGCGAGAAGGCCCGCATCCTCCAGGAACTCCAGCCCTACCTCGACCGCAAAATGACCCTCCAGGCCGCCGAAGTCTCCGAAGCTGTGAAACGTCTGGTCGATTCGCAGGTCACTCAGCTCAAAACTCTGGCCCAAGTGGAAGCCTCGCCGACCCCCATCGCTGCCGACAATTCACTCACCATCCGTTCGGAGATCTCCCCCGTCTCGGCGGAATCGGACTCTGCCCTGTGTCCGCTGCCCGACTATAGCAGCCCACTGGTTCCCATCGCGGAAGGAACCATCCCCACCGATCAGGAGCCTGTCGCCCTGATGCCGATGCCCACCACGCCGATGGTCCACATGCCGGTCCAAGCCGAACCCACGGCCCCCTCCAGCGGACACCCCCAATTCTTCACCGCCCCCCGCAAGCCCCGGCTCTTCATCCCGGCCCATAAGCCGCTGGAGATCTCGACAGCCACCGACCCGGTCGTTCGGTGAGCGGGGTAGCTGCGTTCGTCAGAACGTGGGGAGCCCGCACTCTGACGA
>JAYTFV010000576.1:0-4617 GCA_043734065.1 Planctomycetota bacterium | reverse complement strand
TTCGGGCACGAGGCCCCGAACGCCGCGTCCCGCACGAGCAGGCTCGTGACCTCGTGATCCGACATATAATCGACCGGAGGAGCGGTCAGCACGATGTCGGGCCGCGCCTTGCGGATCATCTCGGTCACGCGCCGACGGCTCTCGTTGTCGTGGCAGATTTGCAGGTCTTTGAACTCCAGACAGTAATACTCCGCCCCGAGTAAGTCGGCTGCGGCCCGCGCTTCCCGGCGGCGGATGGCGGCGATCTCATCCGGACCGTGAACCGCACTGCCGCAATCCCCGGCGGTCATCGTAGCCAGCACGACTTCACAGCCGAGTTGCTTCAATCGTGCCAGCGTCCCGGCACACTGAATCTCGATGTCATCAGGGTGGGCATGGATCGCCAGGATACGGGGCAGAGGCATGAGGCACCGGGGTGGGGAAAGGGACGGAAAGTTCTCAGGCAGTTTACACGGAGTCCCCTCGCCCCAGTAACCCGAAGCGTGAGCGAGGGCGTACGTCGTTCGACACCCGGCGAGAGTGCAGTCCGCATCAGAATTCCGAGCCAGCAGGGCGTCCGGTGGTGGGACGCCTCGCTGCGCTCGGGGCCCTCGCTGACGCTTCGGGTTACTGGGGCGTCTGACTTCCCCGCACCTGTCGCCGCGAGTTCAAATACGACTCCAGCAATACCTGCGCGGCCAGCATATCCAGCTTCTTCTTCCGCTGCTTTCGCGAAAGGTCCAATTCAATCAACTGGTCAATCACCACAGATGTCGTGCAGCGTTCATCGTGCAGGGCGATGGGCAGGCCGAGCTGTTCGTCGAGCCAGGCGGCGAAACGGCGGCACTGGGTCGACTTCTGGCTTTCGAGGCCGTTCATGTGAATGGGGAGGCCGATGACGATTCCCTGCACCACGTACTCCTCGCACCAGTGTTTGATCTGCTTGAGGTCGAGGGCCGAGGTGCGGCGGGTGTAGTTCTCGATGGCACTGGAGATCGTCTGCTCGGGGGTCGAGATCGCGAACCCCATCCGCTTGTCGCCGTAGTCGATCCCCAACAGGCGGCCAGACATCGGTGGCTCGGGAAACGTCGGCAACGGGTCGCTCGGCGTGGTCATGCGTCGTCCCATTGTGAGGCGAATGCCTTGTTGGAGTTCAGGCTTCAGCCTGTTCCGGTGCAGCCTGACGACTGGACTCCCACCTCGGCATCAGATCTCATCGGCTTCTGGATCATCCGCGTGCGTCTCCGAGGGAACCGGCAAGTCCCCCTCGATCACCACACGGAACATTAACTCGGGCGTCTTCTTCCGGTTGATCGCCCGGGCCAACTCGGACCGCATTCTCCCGCTATTCGCGGCCAGTCGAGCCATCACCTCGTCCGGGCGAAAGTCCTTCGCGAATCCCAGCGGGGCGACCGTCACCAACAGACAGTTCGCATCCGGAGCCGGAGTCACCTGCACGACATACACATCGCGCAGCCGGTCATCGTCCAGCTCCCCGGACAGTACCTGGTCGAGCGTCCGCTGGACCTGGCTGCACAGTTGCATCGTCTTACGGTCAGGCCGATGGGGCGTGTGAGACGCCGATCGACCGCGACGGGGGGATGTCATCCCGGACTCCAGAGAAAGGCCACACCCGCCGGGAAACACTCCGGCTCGCGCGACCCCGATCACTGGGAACAGGAGCCGCCGCACCGATCCAAGGTTCGCGGTTTCTCTCTGGATTTGCAATGCGTCGGACATCATCGTTCGGTCAGGTGTGTGCGTCAGAAAGGCCAGCGGGCAGCCAAGTTCTGCCCCCTCTCCCTCGCGCTCGGTTGGATTCACAAGGACTGCTTCACTGCGGACAGAGGGAGCAGTGGGAATCGGCTGCCGACTTTGCTGATGCAAACACGACATTCGAACCCCCGACTCACTGCGGTACACCGACGGTCTGGAGGCTGTTATATTTGAGTCTGGCGGGTCGGCCAGGAGGTCGGCGGTCCACTTCTTTTGACATTCTTCCACTCGACTCGACATCTCCGAGAAAGCATCTCACATGGAGTTTCGCAAATGCCCGTCCTGCAAGGCGTCGGTCCTGGAGGACGATGTCGCCGACTGCCCATTCTGCGGGGCGTCGATGTCGGGCAAGCCGGGGGCCAAGCCCGCTCCGAAACCGGCTGCGGGTCCGGCGAAGTCGCCCGCTTCGGGAGCCGCGAAACCTGCGGCACCTGTGACCGCCGCGGTGAAGGGGCCCGTTCCGGACAAGGCCCCGGTCGCGGGGACAACCCGCACTCGTCCGTCCCGCGAGCCGGAGCCGGAGAGAGCCGAGGATACGAGCGACCCGTTCGAGGTCGATCCTCTTGCTCATAAGCAAGCCGCTCAGGTCAGCGTCAAAGCGGGCAAGGGCCGCACCTTCGAGGTCAAGTGCCCGATGTGCGAAACGGTGGGCTTCATCGCCCCGTTGCAAGCGGGCAAGGACGTGAAGTGCTGCAACCCGAGTTGCCGGCTGCCGATCTTCAAGTCGCCCAAGCTGCCTCCCGAGGTGGTCGTGGAACCGGAGAAGCCGAAGGGATTGTCGATGCTGATGCTGACAGTCATCGGCGTCGTGCTGGTGGCTGCTGCGGGAGGCGGGGTGTGGTACTTCGTGTTGCGAGTCGAGCCGAAGCCGGTGGTGGGGCCGGTCGATCCGGGTCCAGTCGTTCCAGAACCTCCCAAACCAGAACCCATCACCCCCGAGAATGTCGTCGTCCTGCCCACGAAGCACATTGTCTCCACGGTCGCCGAAATCAAACAGATCTCGCTGGACGAGATCCCCAAAGTCACCCTCCTGCGCGACATTCGCAACCGTTCCTATGGCAAGCAACTGGTGGCCGAGGCCTTGCTGGCTGCGGGCGACCTGGCCAAGGCCAAGGAGCAGCTCACCAGTCTGGGGACCAGCGGAAGCCAGTACACGGTGGGACCGCTGGCTGTGCTGGCCCAGTTGCAACTGGAGGCGGGGGACAAGGCCGGTGCGGACGCCTCGTTGAAAGAGGCGGTGGCTCAGTCCGCGAAGTTGCCGGATGTCGGTCGGTCGCCCCTGGAGGCGGTGGCGATGCTGGCAGCGACGCTGGTGCGATTTGACCGCACTCCGGAAGCGGTGCAGTTGCTGGGCCGGTACGCCCAGAAGGAGAGCGAAGTCCGGGGCACGCTCGCTTTGTTTTGGCGAGCGAGTCTCGATCGAGGGTCATTCGACTTGGGAAAGGAGTCGTCGCTGAGCCACCTGGAACTCTGTGGGAAGCCGTTGTGGGTGTCGACGGCCGTGCATCTGTGTCGACACGGGCAGTGGGACCAGGCATTGGCTTGGGCCAAAACGGCTCCGGATCAGGTGACACAGGACGCCGTGCTGGCCGCCTGCGCCGGAATGCTGGCCTCACGGTTGGTTCGCACTCCGGACGCCGCGTTGGAGATTAAGCTCAAAGCAGCCACTGATGCGGCGGCCCTCTCAGCCAAGGTGAGAATGCTGGTCGCCGCAGTCGAGGTCCGGCTCCAATCCGGGGACAAGGGCATCACGGCGGCCAGCGTGGCTCCGATCGCAGCCCTGCTGGCGTCGACGCCAGTCCCGTCGGCAGTCCCCATGCCGGGGATCAAGGCGATCTACGACAGCAAGGGGATGCCCTTCGCGGGATTGCCCGATCCGAGTCCGGGGACATCTCTGGCCCTGGCCTGGGGCGACATTGCCGACTTGCAGATGCAGCTCGGTGACACGGCGGGCGGATGGGCCACGCAGGCCAAAGCACTGGACGTGTTGCGATCGGTCACGCCCAGTCCGGCCCTCGCGCAGCAACTGGTCGATCAGTGCGACAAGAACGGGGACGTGGTCAAGAATCAACTCAATACCGCGCTCACGCTCGGGAACGACGGGGCCAAGATGGTGCGGGTGTTGAGCCAATATCGGGTCCAATGCGAAGTGATTCTCAAGCTGGCGAATGACCGTTTCGCCATTCAGCAGGCGTTACTGCGACGGTCGCTGCGGTCTGGTCTGCACAAGGAGGTGTGGCAATATGTCCAGGACATGGAGCTTAAGGATCTGGCCGAGAGGGATCCCTATCGGTCCCAATCGTCGCTGCTCACCGACCTGTATTACTCCACGTACTTTGGGGCCGACCGGGCGTTCGCCGAGGCGACCTACGGCCAATACTCCGAAGCGGAAAAGAAGGCGCTGGGAAAGGCCGAGGCCACTGTCGGCCAACTGGCTGCGGCGAACTCCCGGGCTCGGACAGAAAACGCGGGCAAGGTCGCCGACATCCTGAAGCCGCTGTATGTGGGGACGACCATCGACCGCCACATCATCGATCTGGAAGTGCTGGGGACGGTCAGCGAGTTGGCGCGGAAGTCGATCGGGTCGAGCTATACATACATTCAACGCTTCGGGCTGGCCGATCCGAAGATCAAGGAGGACTCGCTACGACTGCTGGCCGGGCTGTCGATCGTCCAGGGGAAGGGGCCGGAGTTGTGGAAGCTGATGGAGGACGATTTGACGCTGACCTCCACCGACCGCGCGGCGGCCTACCTGGGCTACCTGGAAGGGATTCAGGCCACGGGAGCGAAGTAGCTGAACTTGAGGTCGCCCTCTCGCCATTCGCCGAACAGGCGAGCCGGGCGGCGTCAGCCCCCGGACTC
>JAYTFV010000575.1:0-2010 GCA_043734065.1 Planctomycetota bacterium | reverse complement strand
GAGTCCGGGGGCTGACGCCGCCCGGCTCGCCTGTTCGGCGAGAGATAGGAACGGAATAAATTCCGTTCTACCGTCCGCCGAGGCCACAGGCCTCGCGGGCGCGGGTGAGGACTTCGATGGCTTTCACGCGAGCCTTCTTCGCTCCCTCGCGCAGCACATCGCGCACAGTGTCCGGACTGGCGGCGAGTTGGGCGCGGCGGTCGAAGGCGGGGCCGAAGACCTCGATGGCCTGGTCGTACAGGGCCTGCTTCGCCTCGCCGTAGCCCATCCCGCCCGCGCGGTATTTGGCAGCCAGGACGGCTTGCTGGTCCTCGGTGGCGAAGAGTTTGTACAGCGTGAAGATCGAGCAGGTCTCCGGGTCTTTGGCATCGTCGACGCCCTTCGAGTCGGTCTTGATCGACATGATCTTCTTGCGGAGTTGCTTCGGCTCCATGAAGACTTCGATGGTGTTGTTGTAGCTCTTGGACATCTTCTCGCCGTCGAGGCCCGGCACCTTGGCCAGTGACTCGACCACGTACGGTTCGGGGAGGACGAACACCTCGCGCTCGTAGATCGTGTTGAACCGCTGGGCCACATCGCGCGTGACCTCGATGTGCTGGATCTGGTCCTGACCCACGGGGACCAGGTTGCTGTCGTACAGCAGAATGTCCGCAGCCATCAGTACGGGGTAGGTGAACAGCCCCGCGTCGGCAGGCAGGCCCTTGGCTTTTTTGTCCTTGTAGGCGTGGCACTTTTCCAGCAGGTGCATCTGCGTGACGGTCATCAACAACCACGTCAGTTCCGTGACCTCGGGGATGTCGGACTGCACGTAGAGTGTGGCCTTCTCCGGTTCGAGACCCAGAGCCAGCAGATCGAGAACGGCGTTCGTGACATTCCGCCGCAGGTCGGCTGGGTGGCGAACGGTGGTCAGCGCGTGCAGGTCGGCGATGAAGTAGAACGCCTGCGGGTGCTTCTGGAGCTCGATGTACTGTCGGACCGCGCCGAAGTAGTTGCCCCAGTGAATCTGGCCGGTCGGTTGGATGCCTGAGAGAACGCGCATGGAGGACTGAGCTGACGAGGTGGGGGTCGTGACGATGCCCAGACGAGGGCGAGGCTGCATCTTCTGGGAGTGAGGGCCACGGCGTCAAGAACACGTGCGGCACGAACACGGGTGGACGGCGTGCGCGAGGGGTTCACAGGGGACAATCTCAAAAGAACAAGCACATCGGACTCGCCCGACGTGCTTGTTTTGGATGGCCCACCGAATTCAAAGACATCACTGGGGGGCGGCCGCATTGCCCGGCGTTATCAGACGGCGTGTCGCCAGCGGATGGGCCGAGACCGGTTGGTGATTGTCCAGTCCGCGAATCTCCAGTTCCAAGCCTTCGTTGGTGAAGTCGTTCTTCAGGGCCGCGAGCTTGTCCATGACCGTGTGGTCGACCAGATTGGCCTGTGACAGATCGACGACCACCTTGTTCTTCATTTCGTAGCCGTACTGCACGATCTTCTTGCGAAGCGGAATCCAATTGCTGAAGATCGCCGCATTCCGAACGGAGATCACGCTGATGCCATTCGGGTGATGTTCGACATCGGCGGAGGAGCCGAACAGCGAGCCGATCGAGGCCCCCAGGTACACGTGGACGCACATCTCCATCACGACACCAATCGCAATCCCTTCCAGCAAGCCGGTCATCAGCACAGCCACGATGGTGGTCACGAAGACGAGCAACTGCTCCTTGCCGATGTGGGCGATATGCACGAACTCCATTGGCGAAGCGAGGCGGAATCCGGTGAAGATCAGCATGGCCGCGAGGGCAGCCAGCGGAATCTGGTTGATGAGGACTGGCAGCAGGGCCACGAACGCCAGCAGGCATAGCCCATGCACGACTCCCGCCAAGCGGCTACGGCCCCCGTTATCGATGTTGGCCTTGCTGCGGACGATTTCGGAGATCATCGGCAGACCGCCAACAGCGGCGGTGACGGTGTTGGCGATCCCGATGGCGAGTACGTCGCGATTGAGGTCGGTCTTCC
>JAYTFV010000574.1:0-3147 GCA_043734065.1 Planctomycetota bacterium | reverse complement strand
AACAAGGCGGTCAACCCGAGCGGCGGATCGAGCAAATCCTGAGATCAATGGTTTTTGGCCGCCGCTGGGTTACTTTGGTCGTTGTACCTGACCGACCTGTCCTCGGGACCAATCGAACCCCACTTATTCCACTCGGCCTGGCGCTAGTCCCGGCGGGGCGACAGTAAGTCGGCCTCGATCATCGACATGATGACCTGCCGGGCCAGTGGGGCTGCGGCTTTGCTGCCGGAGCCGCCGTGTTCGAGGAAGACGGCGAAGGCGTAGCGGGGGCGGTCGGCGGGGACGTAGCCCGCGAACCAGGCGTGGTCGGGTTTGTCGCTGCCGACCTGGGCGGTGCCGGTCTTGCCAGCCACGAGCAGGCCGGGAACCTGGGCCTTGCGACCGGTTCCCTGCGGGTGCGAGACGGTCAGTTCCAGTCCCTCGCGTATGGATTGCAAGGTGCGATCGGAGAGCAGTCGTTCGGGACTCTGGGGCGGTGGGAATGTCGCCTTTCGCTCCGCGAAAGGCCGGTCTTTCGCGGAGCGAAAGACGACACTCTCGGCACTGGCCAGTTGGATGTTCCCCGAGGAGGCCGGGGAATCGGTGGCCTCGGGCTGAGTCAACCGGGGCGTGATCGCGTGACCTCCATTGCCGATGATCGCCATCAGCTTCGCGACTTGCAGAGGAGTGACGGTCAGGTCGCCCTGCCCAATCGCGAACTGCCGCGTCGTCCCCGGATACCAGCGGTTGGCCTGGCCCGCTGAGGTGCGCGAGGGAACATGCCCCGCACGTTCGCCGCCGATGTCGATCCCGGTCGGGGAGCCGAAGCCCAGTCGCCGAGCCCAGGTTTCCATCGGCTGGGGTCCGATTCGTTCAGCTGCGTGAAAGAAATAGACGTTGCAGGACTGGCTGAGGGCCAGCGGGAGCGTCACATCGCCGTGCCCCTGCCCGAAGTGCCGGTAGACGAAACAGCGGTCGTGATCGGGATCGTGCAAGTAGCCTTGGCAGTGGAACGGTTCGTCGGCGGAGAGAGTCCCCTGTTCGAGACCGGCGATGGAAGTGACGACCTTGAAGATCGAACCCGGCGGGATGGTGGCTTGCGTCACGCGCGAAATGAACGGGTGGCGCGGGTCGTGTGACCACTGGCTCCACTGCTCCTTCGACGGATGCTGCATCGCAGCCAAGTCGTAGCGTGGGCTGCTGGCGGCGATCAGTGTCTCTCCGCTTCTCAGGTCGAGGACGACGATGGCTCCGGCTGAGGGGATCACTGCCTCTTGCGAGCCGTCGGGAGTGGCCTCGGTCGAGTCCTCCAGCGGCTGTCCGGCGAGGGCCTCGTCGAGCAGTTGTTCGGCCTGCTGCTGGAGGGAGGCATCGATGGTCAGCGTGATATCGGAGCCGTTGCGTGGCGGGCGCGTGACCTCTTGCTCGATGATCTCGCCCGCATGATTGTGGACGACCCGCCGCAGGCCACGCATGCCGCGCAGCGGGGTGTCGTAGGCCCGCTCGATGCCGCTCTGGCCGAAGCGGTCGCCGACTTCGAGGGCCAGGGGATCGCCTTCCGGAAAGCGGGCCTGGCGCTGGGTGATCTGTGTGGCATCGACGGCAGTCCGCAGTCCGATGAGGTGCGGAGCGACCTGGCCGAGTGGGTAGATGCGTTCACTGGAGGCACGGATCTCGACACCGGGAAAGCGGGACGGCTGGGACTCGATCGTGGCGACCTGATCGATCGGGACCGCGTCGAGGAGCAGGTGAGCCTCCAGCTCTTCACGCAGCACGAGGGGCTGAGAGGTGGTTCGCTCGGGAGGCGTGGAGAGTTCTCGCCACAGGCGGTTCCACAGGGAGTCGGTCGGGAGTGTCGCGTTGGAGGATGCGACGCGGGCTTCGCGGCGAGCGTGGACCGAGTGGGACATGGCCTCGATCTGGCGTTGGATCGCTTGGCGGCGCTGGGTGAGTTGCTCGGGAGAATGACCGGTGAGGGCGGCCAGCGCGAGCCAGAGTTGCTCGCGCTCGCGGAGGATTTCGGTTTGTGCCTCCGCGATGCGCTGGGCCTGTTTGCGTTCGCTGCGAGGCAGGCGTTCCCGCGCGCGGGCCTGGAGCCAGTCGGCGTTCACCGGGTCTTCGAGCCAGCGGTAATGGACTTGAATCGAGTAGCGGGGTTGATCAAAGGCCAGAACCTGCCCGTCGCTCGACAGGATGCGGCCATCGGTCGCGGGGAGAGTCTCAAATGTCTCGGTCGTCTTGTTCCAGACCTCAATGAACCGATCGGGAATGATGACCTGCAGCCAGACCAGCCGCAGCCCGATCAGCAGCACCGGGATCACGAACGCGACATACAGCATCCCCAGCCGCGCCCGCGGAGCCGCGTCGACCGACCAGCCGGGGGCGGCGGGTGGGGCGTTCCAGGGGTGTTGGAGGCTGTTGCGCATGCGGAGGAGGGGAGGAGAAATTTGCCTCTAACTGATGACTGACTACCGACTACTCACCACTGCGTCATGGCCCGCCGAAGGCGGTCGTGAAGGTCTTGGCCCCGTCGACGGAGACTTCCTTCTTGGAGGGGAAGAGGTGAATGACCTGGGCCTTGAGCGGGCTGAAGGGGCCTCCCGGAGTCTGCTGCACGCTCACGGTGGCCTTGTCCTGACCCTTGCCTCGCAGCGTGAACATTTCCTTGGCCTGTTCGTACTGCAAGGAGTGAGCTCGCGCATAGAAGTTACGACCCTCCATCTCGGCATTGGTCAAGGCTTCGATCGACACCGTCGGCGGTTTCCCTTCTACCTGATCCCCCGTGATGCCGACGGTCATTGTGTCACTGCCGACCCACACGGCGTTGCTGGCATTGGCTTCTTCACTCGAGAGGTCGTTGCGTTTGAAGGTCAGGTTGGCGTTCTTGACGGGGGCATACATCAGCTTGACTTCGTCATTGAGTTTGCCCCAACGGCCCTGGGCGTTGCCCTCCAAGGCTCCTTTGAAGTCGATCCCCACATACTCCCAGGGGTACTCTCGGTGGGCATCCGCCGGGCGGTTGGACTGAGCTGTGCCGCGTGACTGGACGAGCATGCGGCGGGTGCCGGTGCGTCTCCAGTCCTCGATCTTGCCGGGGCCTTGTCCCTGAAACTTGCCGGTCACCTGATTGATGTCGAATTGGTACCAATTCGACATCAATCAGGTGAC
>JAYTFV010000573.1:0-2930 GCA_043734065.1 Planctomycetota bacterium | reverse complement strand
CAGGCCGCGCTGCTTGAGGTCGGCTAGTAGACCGGCGAGCGGGAGATCGGTCTCCCCCGCGTGTTTGTTGTGGTTGATCTCCATGTCGCTGTGGGCGTCCCAGTTGTCGTCGTTGTGTGCCCCGCCGGAGTAGATCTGCACGAACCGCACCCCGCGCTCCACCAGCCGCCGAGCCAGCAGGCACTGCCGACCGAACGCAGCTGTCTTCGGATCGTCGAGGCCGTAGAGTTTCTGAGTGGCTTCGGTTTCCTGAGAGATATCCACGGCCTCGGGGGCGTGGGCCTGCATCTTGTAGGCGAGTTCGTAGCTGGCGATGCGGGCCGAGAGGTTCGAGTTGTCGCGGCGGGTGGCCTCGTGCTCCTCGTTGGAGACTCGCAGTTCGTCGAGCAGTCGCCGCTGGGCTGCGGTGGTGAGGCTGCCTTGGGGGGCGAGGTCGAGGATTGGGTTCCCCTGCGAGCGCATGACGGTCGCCTGGTAGGTGGCGGGCATATAGCCACTCGACCAGTTCTTGGGCCCGCTGATCGGTCCGCCGCGCGGGTCGAGCATCACGCAGAACCCCGGCAGGTTTTCGTTCACGGTGCCGAGTCCGTAGTTCAGCCACGAGCCGAGACACGGGCTGCCGCTGAGGATCTTGCCCGAGTTCATCATCAGCAATGCTGAGCCGTGGATCGGGCTCTCAGCGGTCATCGAGTGCAGGAAGGCAATGTCGTCGACCTTCTGGCCGAGGTGCGGAAACAGGTCGCTGACGTACTTTCCGCACTGGCCGTACTGCTTGAATTTCCATCGCGGTTCGACGATGCGGCCCCCGTTCTTGTGGCCTCCGCGACCGAACGTCTTGATCTCCACCGTCTGGTTGTCGCGGCCATACATCTCCGGCTTGTAGTCGAAGGTGTCGACCTGGCTGGGGCCGCCGTACATGTACAGAAAGATGCACGCTGTGGCGTCCGGGTCATGGTGCGGAGGCTTGGGAGCCAGCGGGTTCTGATAGGCGGCCAACTCGTCCGCCTGGGCACTCCCCGCGAGCAGATCCTGTCCCAGCATCGACGCCAGCGCCACAGCTGGGAATCCGCATCCGGATTCCCAGAGCATCTCGCGGCGGGTGCGACCGCAGAAGTTTTTGGCAGGCATGGCGACTCCTTCACAGACACTCAGTGACATGGAAGGACTCTGTGCAGGAGTCCTCGTCAATCGAGGGTATCAGTCGCCGATGAGGCGGGCAAGTCCCCGTGGATTGCGGAGCCATCTCTCGACAGGCCCTCTGGCGGACACCGGTCCGCGACCTCCGTCAGAATTTCGCGTTCGCAGACTCAGATTCCAATCCACTTCTGCTATCATCCCGGCGTGCCGAGATCGGACCGCGTGCTGGTTTTTTGAAACCCGCCACACCGTTTGACCTCGTGTCCCAGAGGGTGTCCGAATCGGCCTGACCGGTCTGGCGACTCACCCGCTTTCGCTTACTCATTCACAGTCGAGAGGATCCATCCATGTCGCGTCGAACGTTCTTGAAAAACACCGCAGTTGCCACGGCCGGGGCCGTGTTGCTGAACAGCTTGTCGTCATCGGTCTTTGCGGCGGGTGATGACACCGTGAAGGTGGGCTTGGTCGGCATGGGAGGCCGGGGGACCGGGGCCGTGAGTCAGGCCCTCTCCACCGAGGGCAAGGTCAAGCTGGTGGCTGTGGGCGATGCGTTCTGGGACGTGATCGATGATCAGTTGAAGCAGGTCGCGAACGCGATGAAGGGCAAGCCGAACGAGTTCAAGATCGACGAAGTCCACAAGTTCGGCGGCCTGGATGCGTACAAGCAGGTGATCGAGAGCGACATTGATGTGGTGATCCTGGCGACGCCACCAGGATTCCGCCCGATGCACTTCGCCCATGCCGTGGACAAGGGCCGCAACGTGTTCATGGAGAAGCCGGTCGCGACCGATCCGTCGGGCGTGCGTCTGGTGCTGGAGAAGGCCAAGCTCGCCAAGGAGAAGAACCTCAAGATCGGCGTGGGACTCCAGCGGCGACACGAGGAGTCGTACATCGAACTGATGAAGATGGTTCACGATGGCGTCATGGGCGATGTCATCGCCAGCCGCGTCTACTGGAACGGCGGCGGCGTGTGGGAACCCAAGAAGACTCGCGAGCAGGTCAAGACCGAAATGGAGTACCAGATTTGGAACTGGTACTACTACAACTGGCTGTGCGGCGACCACATTAACGAGCAGCACATCCACAACCTGGACATTGGTAACTGGATGAAGAACGGCCACCCGGTGTCGGCCAACGGCATGGGCGGACGCCAGGTCCGCACCGACAAGCGGTATGGGGAGATCTACGACCATCACGCGGTCGAGTACACCTATGCCGACGGCACTCGGATGTTCAGTCAGTGTCGCCACATCCCCGGTTGCTGGAGTCCCGTTGAGGAACACGCGCATGGGTCGAAGGGGACGATCCATCTGGGCGGAGGTAATGTTCGCGCCTGCTACATCGAGTTGGCGAATGGGGAGAAGATCGCCTCGAAGTCGAAGGGCGCGAACCCCTACCAGGTCGAACACGATGACCTGTTCAAGGCGATCCGCACGAACGCCAAGGACTACAACGAGGCCGAGTACGGGGCGATGAGCACGATGACCGCGATCCTCGGTCGCCTGTGTACCTACTCGGGCAAGGTGATCACGATGGAGCAGGCCCTGAACTCCCAGGTCAGCATCATGCCCAAGACCTACGCCTTCGACGCCGAGCCGCCGGTCATGCCGAACGAGAAGGGCGAATACCCGATCGCGGTGCCCGGCAAGTCGGTCGTGGTCTGATCCGGCGTCGTTCGTGAATTTCGCAGATTCGGAAACGGGGGCCCTTCGGCCCCCGTTTGTTTTGGCGGCTGGCGATACAGCTTAAGAACTGGTCCGAAACAACTTCCCGATTTGATTTTGAACAGAAGG
>JAYTFV010000572.1:0-3896 GCA_043734065.1 Planctomycetota bacterium | reverse complement strand
GCTTCTGTTGCTGAGGCGGACCAACGAAAAGAAGAAAATGCCAAAGCGGTGTCGAGCCACCGCACTCCAAATGTCAATCTGTCTTCGGCACCGGCCCGAGCAGTTCATCAAGGTGCGGGGCGATTGGTTTGTTCAGGGCGAGAAACCAGATCTCGGGTTTGTGTTGCTCGCAATACTGGCGGTCTGAGCGTCTCGAAGACTTCCTGCCGACTTTGGAGTGCGGTGGCTCGACACCGCTTTGGAATTTTTGTTGGCTCTTCCGGTGTTCCGGGGAGGTCTGTCGGGAACTCGCAAATCCGAGTCTCTGAGGCCATCGACAACCCTCGAAATCAAGGCGGAATTCTTCCCGGGGTCGCTCGTTTCGAGCCTGATTGTTCGACCTCCCCGGAACACCGGATGAGCCAATATCTATTGGGAGGCACCGATTTGGTTGAAGCTTTGGCCGATTGCAGTCGGAACGCCTCGTGACTCGACTGCGGGACTCGTCACGCTTCATCTTCACTCGAAGTTTGCCACCCACTATTGCGTGCGCCACAAACCGTCTGGGGAACTCAAACCGCTCAAAGGGATCACGTGGGACGTTACGGACACTGTCGCATGGGATCCAAATGCGATGCAATACACATTGACCAAGTCGGAGCTACACACATTGACCAAGTCGGAGCTACGGATTACAGGAGTCGGGAATGGTGTTCCGGTTCCGCTCCAAGGCGGTCCTGTTGCGGGTCAATGCCAGAAACCGGTTTATTCTCCTCCAAAACCGTAATCACCGAGGTGCCACTATGAAGCCCAAACCAACTGATACGCGGCCCAGATCAACAGCCGTGTTGCTGGGGATTCTTGCTCTGATTGTTGTGGTCGCAGTATTTCTCTCTTTCACGCAACCGATTCCCGATCAGTTACCCGCACAACTCGTTAACCGACACGCCCCGACCGGGACTGTGTTACCTCCCATCGCACCGTTGACGCTGAGACCGAAGGCGGGAACCGATTCCGGCTGGCATCGGTTCGCGATGGAGGAAGTAGAGAAAAGAAGGATCGTTCCGCGGTACTTGTCACCAGCCCCCACGAGCGAAGATCAAGATCGTATCCATCGGTTGTTGACGTTTACCGGGTCGTCGACTCGCAGCGAGTTCTTTCATTTCGCTGAGGACTGCGATGCCTTGATCAGTGATTGGGTCGATACCCCGGAACATCGTCGACACTTGGACATTCTCCTTTCAGCACTCGATATACCGTACTACGGTGGGATCAGTCCGGCTCTCGATTTTGATCCATCCTGCGGCACGCAGAAGCGAGTGAATACCCTCGGGATTGCCTTTCCCAGAGGACATTCGGAGCAAGTGCGAAACACTATTGCATGGGCAGATGAGATGGGGGTCTTGCCGCTTTACATCGAGCAACGCCCTCCGCCTTTCTCGCATCTGCCGCAGCTCCCCTCCCAAACCGATGCCGAACTGAAGCAGGAACATGAAACGTCCCATCTGGATTTCGTATTTTCCAAGGACCGCATACGGCTTCAAGCACTGCTTGCGCGCGGGGAGACACCGCCGCCGGGATGGCGGTTGCCAACCGCGGCTGAAGAGATGGCATGGAAGAGTCGCACCGAACAGCCTTGGCAATCCAGCCAAACGCGCAACCCATTGACCATCCAGCCGAGAGAAACACCAGAACTCTCGGTTTGGCCTCGCAAGTCACATTAGGGAGAGAAAAACAAAGGGTTCGAGGAGAGCGCAGAGACGTTGATTTTCGGCGGCCTCCGCGCCCTCTCCGATCTGACGGCCGTGGACGTTCGCGGTGCGATCATCGTCTGAGGGACCACAGCGGTCGGTCGAGGGACGTCAGGTCGTAGACTTGGAAGGTGTCATTCTCGAAGACCGGTTCCAGTTCCAGCGGGCCGAGACGGTCGGTCAGGATGTGGGTGATCTTCGTCTGGGCGCGCAACTCGCGCAGTTCGTCGGCGGAATAGAGTTCGTCGTCATAATGCTCTTCGAACCAGCGCTTCAGAAAGTTCAACCGCCGGTTCCATTCGACGATCCCGGCGGCGTTCTGCGGACAGTCCTTGAAAGCGACGTATTCGGCCCGGCGCGCGAACCACTTGAAGGCCCAACCGTTGTGCGGGGAGTGGACCAGCGCATCGGCCGGCAGGTGCTGGTCGATCCAACGGCAGGCATCGATCCAGTCGACCCGTGATTCACCCGAGAAGCGGTTCACTTCGACGTTGGCCTGCGCGCCGAATAAGGCGGCGACGAATAACAGTCCGCAGCCGATGAAGCGGACGGCGGGCAGCTTGTGGGACTGCAACCAACTCGCCACTCCGATCGACACCGCCAGCGGGACGACGACATCGGCCAGTCGAAACGGATAGAACTTCAGCAACTGAGCCCGCTCGGCGTAGTAGGCCATGCCCTGTGCCGGCCGCGGCCCCCAGCCGATGAGCAGGCCGGCGATCGCGAACAGAATGGCGAACGCGACAATGCGGTCGATCCGACGGTGCGCGTCGGATCGACGGCTGACAATCATCACGCCCAGCCAGACGACCAGCAGCGCCGCATACCCGAGGTAGGCCCGCGGCAGGAACTTCATCGGGTCCAGATGGTGAGCCAGTCGGTAATAGACCTGGATGAAGACTGCCGCCGACGTCGTCTGCTTCGGCACCGCTTCGGCGAGCAGGCTGAACACGGGGATCAGACCCGGCAAGGCACACACGATCATCGCCGCGAGACCCGGCAGCGAAGCGAATACGCTGAGCTTCGAGGGTACGACCGATTCCTTGCGTCGCCATGTGCGCAAGCTCATCTCCACCACGCTGGCTCCTGCAAACGCCAGCAGGCCCCAGACTCCGATCACGGGATGAAAGGCGATCGCCAAGCCCGCCAGCGTCCCCGCGCGAATCGGACGACCGTGCTGGATCTGGCCCAGCGCGCCGAACAGAAACCCGTAACTGAAGACCTTCCCTTCAACGCCTCCCACGAGCCATTCGCCGGACAGATTGCCGCACGCCGCCAGGGCCAGGAACAACCAGCAGACATGCAGTGTGAACCAGCGGGATTGAGCGAGTGGCACCAGCAGACTGCACCAGCCTGCGGTCAGCACCAGGATGGCGACGACGCGGCCGATCCACGCGGTCTGGTCGAGAGACAACCATTGCGTCAGGCTGCCGATCGTGGCGAAGAACACGGTGTGGGCATTGGCCGATTGCAGGAAGAAGTCGTTGGCACACCAGTCCGGCTGCCAGAAGTTTTTGGCTTTGCAGAGATAGTGCGGTTCGTTCACCGCGGGAACCGGGGCCGCGATCGCGCCGTAGAGAAAGAAGCTGCACCAGACCGCCAGGAAGACCGGCCAATGAATCGATCTGGTGGGTGGTCTCGGTGTCTCGGTGGTCTCCAATGCCGTCACCTCGTTTCCTGTTTGTCGTGGCTGAAGTGGTGAGGGGACTGCGAGCGCCCGATGGCACTTGCTTTAGTAACCCGATGCGTAAGCGAGGGCGAGTGATCGTGGCATTTCCCCGCGTTTCCCTCGCTCACGCTTCGGGTTACTTGGTGAGAGTCAGTGCCATTGAACTAGCGTCTTTCCGCTCGTGGGTGTTGCTCAACAGGAATGGCGGAGAGCCACGAGACCCAATGAAAAACCCCTGCGTCGGGCAGGGGTTCGAGGGAGCTGGATGTCAGCCGCGCAGATCGGGCAGCCGCGGCACACCCGATTGTCAGCCCTTCTTCTTTGCGACTTTCTTGGCGACTTTTTTGGCGGCCTTCTTTGCCGGCTTGGCTGCGGCGACGGTGGTGGCCGCCGCGTTTTTCTTCGGGGCCGCCGTCTTCTTGCCGAAGATGTTGTCGTAGTTCTTCCAGAACTCGGGGGTCGTTCCGGTCCGCACAATCGGTCCACTCATTTGTCAG
>JAYTFV010000571.1:0-3025 GCA_043734065.1 Planctomycetota bacterium | reverse complement strand
CTGAGTTTTTGCCCTCTCACCACGCCTTCGACGCGATGCCACTCGCCGACTGTAAGCACCTCATCGGTCAACGTCACACTGCCGATGGAGAGGTTGCTGAACTCCTTACCGGGGCGAATGTCGAATAGGAATGCGTGGTCCGTGAGATGCTCCTGGCTGGTCAGCACGGCATCGAGGGGCGTGGCGGCCTTCCCGTCGTAGCTCAGCACCCAGTCGTTTGGCTTCCAGTGGGACGCCCCGGCCTCGGTCGCTTTCCAGCCCGTCAAATCGAGGCCGGTGTAGACACTCCGATACCCGCGATTGGCGATGGCGACGTGTTCCTCATCGACCGGCGAATCGGGGAGTTCGCGGATCTTCAGGTGGCGGTAATGCACGACGCCGCCTTCAGATTCGAGGCAGATGTACCCCTTGCGCGGGCTGGCGTCGGTCCCTTGGGTCACGACCTTGCCGTTGACTGCCAAGCTGATCGATCCATCGCGGCACTCGATGCGGTAGTGGTTCCATTCGGGGGAGGGCTTGGAGCGCTCCTCGGTCGGAAAGGCTCGGCCTCCTCCGCGACCGTTCTCGGGCTTCAGCGTCGCTCCATGAATCGGGAAGATGTCGCCATGCGTCGTGTGGTTCGGACTCTGGCCGTAAGCGTTCTCCAGCACCTGCACCTCAATACTCCGATGAAACGGCACGCCCTTGGAGGTGATGTCATCGGCCCAGATAAAGATCCCCGCATTGCCCTTCGGCACCATGTGCCGCCACTCGGCTTCGAGCACAAAGTTCTGATACATCCGGTCGGTGCGAATCTCCCCGATCGGCTTGCCGGTGCAGACCAGCATCTCGTCCTTCACGCTCCACGTCTGCGGCGGCGTGTTGACCAATACCCAGCCGGTGAGATCCTTCCCGTTGAAGAGCGGGCGGAACTCGTCCTTGTCTTCCCCGTAGCTCGCTGCATTCACACACACACAGACCAGCATCAAACACGCAGTTCGTAACATCATGAGACTCCAACCAGCGGGAGAACGGACTGATCACCGATCAGAGAAGGCCGCGTGCAGGTTATCCGGCGAGGCGGGAGTTTTCAAAACCGGAGAGGACTTGCGACAGAATGCAGATATCGGGTGGGACAAGCTCGCTTCGAGCACTGGCTAACCATTTCAAGGACTCGTGTCATCTCTGGACGGTCTACATTCCTTGACGACAACGGCGGCGGCGGACGACCACAACCACAACTGCCATCCAGATCATGAGCCCCCCGACAGCCATCACGACGGAACTCCAATAGGTCTGCCACCACGATGCCACGTTTCCACTCAAAACCGCGACCGCTGCGGGGGGATCGTAATACTCGATCACCGTCTGAGGCAGACGCGGTTTCTCGACAACGGACTGGTCCTTGGCAGCTGAGAAGAAGACCTCATCTGTCCCGATACGCGGAGAGGAGTCGTCTCGGAATTCCGTGAGCCATGTCGTCTGGGAATCGAGCGGGATCGGGAGTTTCAAGTCCGCTTGCAGTCTGGTGATTTGTTCCGAAGAGATTGAATTCGCCCATACTGTCTTGGCGGCCCACGGAGACTGCTCATCACCCTTCCATCCGTTCATCCGCCGGTCGGCGAGGACGAAAAGTCGAAGATACCGCGAGTGCCTTTTCGCCTGCTCGTCGCGCATGTCTTCCGGTTCTCGATAGGGGTAAAACGGTCGCTCGGTTTGGAACGACATGCGGACGGCCTTTGACTGCATCTGGCCGGAGTGATCTCTCGCATCCTGCTGGGAACTCACCTTAAAGGCGGTGATGTACCACTTCGCAGTCGTGTATCTTTCGAGCCAGTCACGCAGTGCTGGACGAAACGAATAGCCATGCTCAGCGAGCCACTTGCCCAGTGAGTCGGGGTCGTCCGCTTGTAAGACGGTGGCGTCATAGCCCGCGACGGTTTTCTCTTCAATCACACGCACCGGTTCCGCTGCCATCGTAGCCATCGGTCCGCGATTGTCAGGCACGGGTCGGGGCACCCGCTTGATCACCTTCTCGTACTTCGGATAGGTGATCGAGTCGAGCAGCGGGAAGATTCGGTGCGATTCGACCTCCCCCAATTCCGGTTGCGTGGGTGTGGGAACCAGGAAGCCAAAGTCTCTGGCCGTCGAATTAAACGTGGCCCGACGGATGAAGTGTTCCGTCTTGGTCTCTGGCTGCCAAACGATGAAGGCCATCTCGTGTTCAATTCGAACCCACTGGCGATCTGGAGGAGCGGAAGCACAGCCCCATGTTGTGAGCGGAGACCGAATCAGCGCCGTCGCGGCCACGACAAGCACAAACAGGGAAGTCAACACGTTTCGTCGCATGAATCGTCTCCACGATGAACATCACTGTTACGAGGGAGTTGATTCTCTGGCGAATGAACGCCGAAAGCAAGGGGTGAAACGATCGGGCAATCCCGTAGAAACTACTCGACAGCGACCCCACGACCATATAAGGAATGTTCGCCTCCTCGAAAGCGTCGACCAAACGAGCTGCAGCCTGCATACCGTTCATGGGGTGGGGGCCACATCTTCGGGAATCGGAATATAAATGCCATGCTCTTCGAGCTGTCGGCGAATGCGCAGTCGGCGGTCGAGTTCCGCAGTGATCCCCGCGTCGTCCAGTTCCGGGTGCTGCGCTGCGATTCCGGACCGCATCGTGGCGATGGCCAAATCATGAAGCTCAAAGCACAAGGCCCATTTTTCGTTGGGGCTCTGCTGCCGCGCTCGCAGCACCTTCTCGCGAAAGAGCGACTCTGCCAAGTCTGTCGTGGCGCGGTCCATGAATCGCACTCCTGAGTCAAAGGTTCCGTGAAGTCAAGTGTAACGATTTCGAAGCCCGCGTTCATGCTCTCCCGCCGGTCGGCAGCGAGCGGAGGGGCTCCTCCATGAGGGTGCCTTCGCACGTTGGTGTCCTGGTGTGTGCGTCTGGTTTGTCAGTGGCGAACGCCGACCAAGAGGGCGAGACTAATCGGGAGGGCGAGGCTCCTGCCGAGCCGCTGGAGCCAGACAACGTCTACCC
>JAYTFV010000570.1:0-11141 GCA_043734065.1 Planctomycetota bacterium | reverse complement strand
CACTCACAGAAACGCAACGCATCCGATGCCTCCCTTGTACGTTCTCGCTCCCACCTCGCACCCCGTTGCTTCGCACGCTGCACGACCTGCTGACGGGGTTCGGACAACAACAGCGCCTTGGGCTACACGACCATTCCTGCGCTGTGCTGGGGTGATGTTGCAGGTTTTCGTCGTCCGGTCCGCGCGCCACAAACTCGATTGGCGACTCATCGGGATGCGCGGGCGTCGTCCGTTCCCACAGCACTACGAGCTATGAATCACTCGTATTCGCCCAATCCCCTTGACATCGCCGAGAAGGCGCAGCGCATGGCGGATAAGGCCGACGGAGCGGACTGCAAAGTCTTTCAGAAAGTCGCGATGGTGTCCATGATCGTCATGGCCGCCGCCGGTGCGTCCCAGATGCTCTTGCAGGTCATCCGCGAGCTGCGGAAAAAAGACGAGAACGATCGCAACCGAAGCCGGTAATCGCAGATCTATTGCGGTGCGAATGGGATCGGGATGCGACCCCGTCTCGCTCCTCCATCAATGCGTCATGGCGTTGCAAGTAATGTTTGCGAAAACTGTCGATATGGATTACTAACATCGTTAATACAGGATCGATCATTGTTCATGAGCTATGCCACGAAAGCCATCTTCCTCACGACAGCCCTTGCTCTTCTCGATCGACTCGAACGATGAGCCCGTACCACAAGACCCCATTCCCTCTCAAACCACAGGAGACCCAGATGCTCTACAAGACGATCGTTCTTCAACTCCTGGAGCAGTGCCCGGAGACGCACGACCAACTCAAGAGCCAGCGGATGCTGCTCCCGACGCTGGAACGCTGCTCCACGGACCTGAAGGCCCGTCACGAAGTCTGGACGGATCTTCTCAGGCAGTCGAGGCCGGGCAGCGATCCGAGCCAGATCGCGAGCGAAGCGTTGGAGATCGCACTCCAGGAACTGGAGGACCGTTTACGCTCCGCGTCGTCCCCGGACGACAACGAGCCACTTTCACTCGACCGAGCGATGACGCTGTTCCACACTCACACACGGCCCGCTTAACGGCGTCACGCGCCCCAACCCGACCGACGCTCTTCGACTCCGTTCCCGATTCCGACCCCACCGGCAACGAATCCAGATCAACCAAACCTGAGCAACCGCTCTCATCCGAAGCGAACGTCGCGGCTCAACCCCGTGCGTCGGAACACTCGGTTGGCATGTCTGGCGTTCCCACCGGCGCCCTTCATTCCACCCCGCTTGGTGCCTCGACTGACGGCACGGTATTCAGCCCGGCGGACGGTGCAAGCGGACAATCGGTTCCCCCAAACGGTCTCCCCCAATTCTCCGCTTGCACCGGCGCTGCGCTTCCGGCTGGTGCTGATTCCTCCTCGTGCCGTCAGGCCCCAATCACGGGGTCGGCAAACGAAGGAGATCACCGCGTGCAACTGGAGTTACTCATCCCCACCAGCCCGAAGGCCAAAGCCCACGACATCATCGCCGCCGTCCGCACTCTGAAGCGAATTGAGCGCGAGAAGCGGTCCGCAACCCTTGACGAGCGGCAAATGCTCGCGCGGTTCGGTGGCTTCGGGGCCGTCGCCCTCTCGATTTTCCCGGACCCGGTCAGCGGCTTCTACAAGGAGGGCTGGCGAGAGACCGGCGAGGAACTCAAATCCCTCCTGACGCCCGAGGAGTACGCCAGCGCCAGGCGCACCACCTTCACCGCCTTCTATACGTCCCCCACCGTCATCGCGGCCATGCACGCCGCTCTCGCCCGGTTGGGTGTGGCGCCGAACGCCACCATACTCGAACCGGGCTGCGGCAGCGGAGGTTTCCTGTCTTACGCGCCCTCCGGACAGCATTTCATCGGTGTTGAGATGGATTCCCTCTCCGGACGCATCGCCCGGGTACTCCACCCCGAAGCCGACATCCGCATCGAGAACTTCCGCGACACTTTTCTGCCCGAACTCGACGCCGTGATCGGCAACGTGCCCTTCGCCGACGTGAAGATGGACCATCACGGCCAGCGGTTCTCCCTCCACGACTACTTCATCGCCAAGTCGGTCGATGCCCTGAAGCCCGGCGGTGTGCTCGCGCTGGTCACGTCGCACTACACCCTCGAGAAGCAGAACGCCGGCGTCCGCGAATACCTTGCGGAACGGGCGGACTTCCTGGGTGCCATCCGTTTACCGTCCGACGCCTTCAAGCGCGAGGGCACGGCGGTCGTCACCGACATCCTGTTTCTCCGTAAGCGGGCGAAGGGCGAAGTTTGTAATCATTCAGATCCCCAATGGATCCAAACGGCACCGGTTTGTATCGAAGGCACCGACGTCTCGATCAACCGCTACTTCGTGAACCACCCTGAGATGGTGCTGGGGAACTGGACCCGCAAGGACACGCTCTATGGCGGAGAAGGCTACAGCCTGACAAGCAACGGAGACCTCCAAGGACAACTCAAGGACGCAATAAGACACCTCCCGCAATTCGAGCCACTTCAGTCGGAAGCACAGAAACCAAACCCGCCACCCGCCGCCACCGCATTCGTTCCCCCACCCCCGCTCCGTCACATCTCCGAGGGCAGTTTCTTTGTCGGTGACGACCACGTCGTCAGGCAGGTCGAAGACGGCCGCACCGAGCCGGTCACCTACGGTGGTGTCGTCCTGAAAACCGACGGCACGCCGGGCGGACGCAGATTCGGGACGTTGATCGAGATGCGTGACCTCGCTCGTCGCGTGCTTCAATCCCAGAACGAGGGCTGGCCCGAAACGAACCGCGAGGACGCGCGCCGGGCCCTAAACCGGGCCTACGACCGATTCGTCGCGACCCACGGGCCGATCAACAAGACGACGTTCACCGAGACCAACGACGGCGGGACGATCCGCCGGATGCCCAACTTGGTGAAGTTCCGGGAAGACCCGGACGCCATGCTGGTGATGTCACTGGAGGAGTACGACGAGTCCACGGGAAAGGCTGCGAAGGCCGCCATCATGACGAAAGATGTGGTCGGTCCCAAGCCGCCCGTCACCCGCGTCATGACTGCCGAAGAAGGGCTGCTGGTGTCGCTCGACCATAAGGGCGGCATCGACCTGCCGTACATCGCATCGCTCTACGGCAAGCCCGAGGGCGAGATCGTTGCCGAACTGGGTGATCTGATCTACTGCGACCCAGAATCGAAGGAGTGGCAGACCGCCGACGCCTACCTGTCGGGAAACGTCCGTGCGAAACTCGTTACCGCGGAGCAAGCCGGGCCGGAGTACACCCGCAACGCCGAAGCACTCAAGCACGTTCAGCCAGAGGATGTCCTTCCCGGAGACATCGACGCCAACCTCGGTGCGCCGTGGATACCCGTGTCCGACATTCAGGCGTTCGCCGCCGAACTGTTCAACGTCTCGCCCGACTCGTTCAAAATCGGGCACTTGAAGAAAGACGCCCTGTGGAGTGTCGAGCCGGACTACCGGGCCTTAAACTCGGTGGCGGCGACCGCTGACTACGGCACCGGGCGGATCAACGGCACGGCGCTACTCGAACAGGCACTGAACCTCAAGACACCGGTCATCTACGACACGGTTTACAACGACGGGCGCGAGGAGCGGGTCGTCAACCAGACCGAGACCCTCGCCGCGCGCGAGAAGCAGAAGCAAATCAAGGAGCGGTTCAAGGCGTGGGTGTTCTCCGACCCGGACCGCACGGAACGGTTGGTCCGCGATTACAACGACGCCTTCAACAACCTCCGCCCGCGCCAGTTCGACGGTTCGCACCTCGACTTCCCCGGCATGAGCAAGGCCGTCACGTTGCGCCCCCACCAGGTCGATGCGGTGTGGCGCTGCATGACCGGTGGGAACACCCTCCTCGCGCACGTGGTCGGAGCCGGGAAGACCAACGTGTGCATCGCCTCGGCGATGAAGATGAAGCAGGCGGGACTCATCAAGAAGCCACTGATCGCGGTCCCGAATCACATGCTGGAGCAGTTCTCGCGCGAGTGGATGCATCTGTACCCCAACGCCAAGATCCTGATCGCCAGCAAGGACGACTTCTCCAAGGATCGCCGCAAACTTCTGACCGCCAAGATCGCGACCGGCGACTGGGACGGGATCATCGTCACCCACAGTTCGTTCGAGCGCATCGGGATGTCCCGCGACTACCAGGAGCGGTTCCTCCGCGCCCAGATTGCCGAATACGACGACCTGCTCACCAGCACCGCCCGGTCGGACACCGGGCGCGGCAACCGCAACATCATCAAGACCATCGAGAAGCAGAAGGCCAAGCGCGAGGAGAAGCTCACCGAACTGCTGGCACAAGACAAGAAGGACGACGGTTTGGTGTTCGACGAACTGGGCGTGGACCAGCTCTTTATTGATGAGTTTCAGGCGTTCAAGAACATGGAGATCGCGACCAAGATGGACCGGGTCGCGGGCATCCAGACCGGCGGTAGCGAGCGGGCGTTCGACCTGTTCATGAAGTGCCGCTACCTCGACGAAAAGCACCCGGGTCGCGGAGTCGTGGGCGCGTCCGGCACACCTGTCAGCAACTCGATGGTGGAGATGTACACGCTCCAGAAGTTCCTCGACCTGAAGGGCCTCAAGGACCGCGGCATCGAACACTTCGATGGCTGGGCTGCGACCTTCGGAGAAGTTGTGGACACGATGGAGATCAGCCCGGACGGGATGACCCTCAAGCCCCGTTCGCGCTTCGCCAAGTTCGTGAACCTCCCAGAACTAACCCAGATGTTCCGGGCGTTCGCCGACGTGCAGACCGCCGAGATGCTCGATCTTCCCCGGCCTAGGCTCGAAGGTGGAAAGCCACAGACCGTCGCCTGCCCAATGTCGGATGAGCAGCGTGAGTTGCAGGGTAAGTTGGTCGAACGGTACGAGCGCATCCGCAGCCAGAAGGTCGATCCCCGCGAGGACAACGCACTCGCCATCACCACCGACGGCCGCAAGCTAGCCCTCGACGGCCGGATGCTGGGTGCCAGTGGAGACTTCCCCGAGTCGAAGGTCAATGCGTTGGTGCGGAGCGTAGTCCGCATCTGGAAGAAGACTGAATCCACACGCGGCACACAGATGGTATTCTGCGACATGGGGGTCCATCCAAACCCATTCTCGGTATATGACGAGATCGCGTCGAAGCTGGGCGATCATGGCATCCCAGCAAATCAGATCGCTGTCATCGGAGACGCCGACACCGACGCCAAGAAGCAGGCATTGTTTGAAAAAGTCCGGCAAGGCACGATCCGGGTACTGATCGGCAGCACAGCCAAGATGGGCACCGGGACCAACGTCCAGAAGCGGCTTGTCGCACTCCATCATTTGGATGCCCCGTGGAAGCCAGCCGAGGTCGAACAGCGGGAAGGAAGAATCCTCCGACAGGGAAACACGAACGAAGAAGTCTCGATCAGTCGTTACGTCACCGAAGGGAGCTTCGACGCCTTCATGTGGCAGGCACTGGAAACCAAGGCCAGATTCATCGCCCAGGTCATGAGCGGCGACTGCGCCGTCCGGAAAGCCGAGGACATCGGGGGGCAGGAACTCTCGTATGCCGAAGTAAAGGCGATTGCATCGGGCAACCCGGCGGTACTCACACTCGCGGAGACCGATGCCGAATTGCAGCGGCTTGCCATCCTGCGGAAGAACCATCACGACGAGCAATACCTCGCCCGCCGCAACCTGAAAGAGTTGCCCGAGAAAATCACCCGGCTTGGTAAACGGATCGACGGGCTGGCTGCAGACACAGAGACAGCCAGCACGCACGAACACGATCCCGTAACAATCGGCACCCGTACCCTGTCGAGTGTTGACGCGATGGCAGCGTTGGGCAAACGTCTGGAGAACCTCCCGAAGCAAGTGAGCGAGACCCGAACTGTACCGCTGGGGGTCTACCGTGGCCTATCATTCGGCTTGATCCTCCACCCGATGGGACGACCCGAAGCCTACCTTGAAGGCAGTGTCACCCGACGTACTGATTTCTCAAACGACACCCCCGGCCCGCGCGCCGTGTTCAACGCTCTGAACCGACTGGTAGACAGTTACACCGACGAGCGCGAGCGGGCACATCAGGAACTTGCGGTCACTGAAGGGCAGTTACGCGACTTCGAGGCGCGTCTCGGCACCGTGTTCACACACGACGAATATCAGCGGAAACTGACTGACTTGCGCGACCGGCTCAAGCTGGGGCTATCGGACAAGGCACCCGAGTCAGAAGGACCATCGACAGCGGAACTCGCCAGCGAGATTCAGGCACTCCGGTCGGCACACACCGTCGAGGCTGCACCACAGCGGATCGGGAGCCGGAATACAACACGAGCCGAACGACCTGTGACCGCCCGCATCCAGCGGATACGAACAGATGTCGCCGAGCAACCTGAAGCCCCGCCGTTACCGGAGGCACCCACTGATGACGAAGATCACAATGAGGCACCATCCGGAACCAACCCCGGCAGCAGCGACTTCGGGCCGCGGTTCAAACGCAATCGGAGAAGCAGCGGGGGCAGCACACAGCCGAGTCTATTCTGATACGAAGGCAGACGAGCCGCATCTCAGGCACCCCCGACGCTCCTGCTGTCAGCTCAGGCTTCTAGCGGCACCTATGAAGACCATGATCTCCCGCCTCTGGCCTCTGCTGCTCCGCCATCGCGTGGGGGCGCTGACGCGACATTAACCCCCACGCGATAGCTACGCAGCGACGGCCGACGGCGGCAGAAGCACCAGCCGGAATATCCGGCACGGCCGGCAGATATTAAACCATACAGATTACGCATTCAGAATTGCTTGACACGAAGGCGCGGCTAGAATCCCGTCAGTACCTACCTTTCAGAGGCAATCCGATGGGCAAGAAGAAAGACGCCGAAGCACCTGCCGACGCCGCAGCACCAGCCGAGAAGATCACCCAGCGCGTTGCTGTCCAGCGAGCGCTCGCCGCCGGCAAGGACGTCCCCGCAGATGGCGTCTCCTATGTCAAGGAGCAGTTTGGGATGACGCTGACGAACCAAGGGTTCAGCACCCTAAAATCCCAGATAAACAAGGCGGTAGGCACGAGCAAGTCGGCAGGCAAGCGGGGAAGGCCTGCGCTCTCGAAAGCAATGCCCGCCGCCAAGGCCGCCGTCAAGCCATCAGCGAACGGTCACGGCAACCCAGCCGACCTCGCGCGCGCCGTGAAGCAACTCGTGTCCGAGTACGGCGTGGAGGCAGTGAAAGGCATGGCAGAAGTGTTCGCAGAATAACGACTCCAACCTTGCGGCTGTTCGCACCTCCGGATATCCTCACAAGGACGAAAAGCTGCCAACAATGGTCCGAGCGCAATCCCAGAGGGCGTGAAGTGTACTTGCTGGGTGTTACTATCAGCAATATTCGTGCAATTCAGCAACTCTCATGGCGATTGACGGATATTAAACAAGCTCCTGGATGGCACGTTATCGTAGGTGATAACGGCTCGGGCAAATCCTCTTTTTTGCGTGCCATAGGCTTGGCCTTGGTCGGTCCGAGAGATGCAACAGCACTTCGGCAGCCTTGGTCGCAATGGCTTGGCCATGGCCAACAAGTTGGGCGCATTCGCTTGAACTTTATTCGCGATCACAGATTCGACAAAATTTCGGGTAAAGGGAGGGTCAGAGAGAGCTCCCAATTCACTGCCGGCCTTTTATTCCGCAAGGATGATGATGTCGAGCCCATTACCCTAGATGGCTATGGCGCGGAACGTACCATCTGGGGGAAGGGGGAAGGATGGTTCTCCGCCTCGTACGGCCCATTTCGTCGATTTCGCGGAGGAGATCCTGAGTACAAAAAAGTATTTTACAGCATCCCCAGGCTTGGCCGTCACCTGTCTCTCTTCGATGAGAGCGTGGCCCTGTCCGAGTGCCTTGAGTGGTTGCAATCGCTCCGATTTAAGCAATTGGAGAAAGACCCCGAAGGTAAATTTCTCGCTCCGATCAGGCATTTCATCAATCAAGATGGGTTTCTGCCGTTTGGCGCGAAGCTCCAAGATATTACATCCAGTTCGGTACGCTTCGTCGATGGCAACTCGGCTGTCGTCGATGTTGAAAACTTGAGCGATGGTTACCGGTCAATTTTGAGTTTGACCTTTGAGTTAATCCGACAAATGGCGACTGTATATGGGGCTGATGCGGTATTTGACCAGAGCGATCCGACAACAGTCGCCGCGCCAGGAGTGGTTTTGATCGACGAAATTGATGCGCACCTGCACCCGACTTGGCAACGGCGAGTCGGCGTATGGTTCAGAAAGCATTTTCCTAATGTGCAATTTATTGTTACTACGCATAGCCCAATTGTATGTCAGGCGGCTGATCACGGCACAGTATACCGACTTCCCAGCCCAGGTACAGAGGAGAAGGGACGCTTTGTAAAGGGGATTGAATTAAAGCGGCTACTCTACGGCAGTATTCTCGACGCATACTCGACCGAAATCTTTGGCGATGGCATCACTCGTTCCGCAATAGCGCGTGCATATCTCGATGAGCTGGCTCAATTAAACATTAAAGAGATGGACGATGGGCTATCGCCCGAAGACAAAAAGAGGCAGGCCGAATTGCGGTCGATCCTACCCGCCGAAGCCTTTTCCACGCCCGAGGTATCATGATACTCTTGCCTAAACAAACTCTGCCTAGTAGCCCGCGAAATAAACTGATCGAGTACCAGGCTGAGATCGATGCCATCGGCCTGTACGAGGAACGGGTGATCGAGGCCAAGAACAAATTTCAGTCAAGAAACGTTCTCGTTAACATGACATTTGCTGCGGTGCGAAGAACACTGTCAGCAATGTGCAGTGGTTCGAGACGTTGTATGTATTGCGAAGATTCAGTGGCGGATGAAGTTGAGCATATCAAACCGAAGGATCTCTATCCTGATGCTGTCTTTGTTTGGGACAATTACCTTTATGCGTGTGGTCCCTGTAATGGCGGCAAGAGGAATAAGTTTCTTGTGCTCGTGCCTCCCGGTTCAGTAGAGAACGTAACCCGTCGATCCGGTGACGCCGTGGCTCCTCCCCGTAGTGGCGATCCAGTCTTCATCAATCCCCGAGATGAAGACGCACTGCTCTTCATGAAGCTCGACCTCGCCGGCACGTTTCGATTTGTCCCGACGGCCGCTCCGCAATCCGTCGCCCACATCCGAGCTTTGCATACCCTCGACATCCTAAAATTGAACGAGCGAGACTATCTGATTAGCGCTCGGCGTCAAGCCTATGGCTCTTACGTCGCAAGGTTGAGCCAGTACATCACCGAGCGAGAGAGTCTCGCTACAACACAAAGATTGGCGCAATTACGAAACGCCCTTCTTAGAATGGGACATCCCACAGTATGGGCCGAAATGAAACGTCAGCACCCAAGAATCAGACGCCTCAGTGATCTATTTTCGCGATGTCCCGAAGCGCTGATTTGGGAAATCTGAACGTAAACGATCAAGATCGCTAAATGAACATTGGCGAGGGGCATGCCGTCACGGTTAATTCGGGTCATTTCAAGCTCTATCGCACTCCCAGAGGTTCAGCAAGCCGGGGCAGATAGAGACTCGCGCTCCCAGTTCTCAACATCACCCACGAGCGCGAGGCGAATACGACGCGGTGCGGCCTCCACCGGCGGTCTTGGCGGCATTGCGTCATAGGTGATGCCATCGAGCTGACGCCCAGCCTCCGCCTTCCGAACGCCACCCCACTGCTTGAAGAAAAACGCCACACCGGCCGCATCGCACTGGAGTCGAATGTTATCCACCCAGTTTTTCTGCATCGGCCTCGCCCCAGCGCCACTTTCGCCACCGACGATCACCCAGTTGATGCCTCGCAGGTCGAGTTCACCGAGGTCTTCCAGAAGCGGTTCGATTGACAGAAAGCGGAGGGCGGCGGGTGCCTCACGAAGCGCGTCGATCCGCGGGAGACCATGCTTCCGGTTCTCGACGCTCACGCCCCACCACACGTGCGCCAGTTCGGAAGCGAATTGCAGCCGCCCGCCGAGTAAGTCACGCATACGTTCAGCGCGTTTGGTGAGTACTTGGTACGTGTGCCAGTGCGCCATTTCCATAACCCTCGCCACCTGCTCGATGTACCCATCAGGGACGTCAGCGTGGAACAGGTCGCTCATCGAGTTGACGAAGACCGTTTTCGGCGAGGGCCAACGGAGTGGTTCCGACAGCTTATCGGGCACGAGGCGCAGGTCGAATCCTTGCTCGTAGGGGTGACCCGCGACGCCGCGAAACCGCTCGGCGAACGTCGCGGCGTAACACAATTTGCAGCCGGGGCTGATCTTCGTACATCCACGGACTGGATTCCACGTTGCGTCAGTCCACTCGATCTTCGATGTCGCGCTCACAGGCACCTCCTATACGGCCGGGAAGGTGATTCTTGCGTGCTCCGCGAGCGTATTCCGGCGACGCGGCGGGCAAGGCGGGTTGACAGTGATCCGGCGCTGACTTTCCAGTCCGCACAGCACCTCGCGGTAGTTCTTTAGCACGAACGGTGTCCCCACGCTATGGCTTTCGTACATCTCGGTGATGCCGAGGGTCCGTCCGGCATAGGACTCCAGGAGCATCTCGCCCAAGTCGTCCAGCGGTCGGAGAAAACCGAACAGGCTGGGCTGCCGCTCGTCCGCTGGGCTGTACTCGAAGGTCGCCACGCCCTGTTCGCACGCACTACTACAGTTGGCCATGATTTCCTTCATGATCGCGTAGCCACGGAAGTGCTTGGTGACGAAGAATAGGTGATGCGTGGTTCGCGTACCCTTCTCGTTGCGGAACCGGAACGGCAGAACGAACTGACCGCCCATCTCTCGCAGCGCTTGGCACATCTCCTCGATGATGAAGGCTTCTCGCTCGCCGGGGCGCAGCCTCTGCTCGGCGAACCGCACGCGAATCGCGTCTGCCCGTGGTTTACCGAATAGGGCGTCCATGTGCTCTTCGACGGCGTCATTCCCCAGCCCCATACTGATCCGGTTGTAGTTGAAGAAGAAGACGCAGTCGCACCCCCAGTTACGAAGTACCGAGTTGACCAGCCGTAAGGAGAGACCCTTGTAACCAAACGGATCGATGAAGAAGAACGTCGGCACAAGCTGCATGCGCTCGAACTGAGCAACGACGTCCTCACCCACCTCGCCCGTGTATACCGTCGGCTCGTGTTTGAGTTTCTCCCGGCCGGGCATCGCGTTCAAGCACTCTTCGAGCGAGC
>JAYTFV010000569.1:0-5514 GCA_043734065.1 Planctomycetota bacterium | reverse complement strand
TGTCCACCACAGCCCAGGGTCGCGACGCAGGAGCGCACCCTGGGAAACGCGGCCCAGGGAACCCAACCCTGAAGGGGTTGAACACCCGCGCGCCCTGTGTGGAACCCCTTCAGGGTTCATTTCCGCGTGGCGTGTTTCCCCAGGGTGCGCTCCCTGCGGTCGCGTCCCTGGGCTGTGATGTGTCACCCCTTTGGGGTGCAGAGGCCGCCTCGACGATGAGTGGTTTCTGGCTGACGGCTGGCGGCTTCCCCTTCGGTTGCGGTCCGAGGCCGCGCTGCGTCTGGGCGTTGAATTCCTCTGTCCGCTGAGAACCACGACGATCCAGAATTTCGACCTCAGCGGCCACCATTGACATGTCGCTGCCCCTCGCCAGAGGGCGGGCGCGTTACCCACGTCGCCCGCGTTCTGGCGTACGCAGCTACTTCAATCGTCTCAGCGGAGGCCCTGCATCCCCTACCGTACTTCCGTGCTTTCGGTGTAATACTTGGATGAACGGCCTCCGTATCCGTATCCGTAGGCACCGTACTGGTATCCGTATCCGCCATGCTTGGACGGATCGATCCCGTTGGCGACCACGCCCACAATGTTCGCCCCCAGCGAGCGGAGTGTTTCCGTCGCCCGAATCGCGGACATGCGGCTGCGGCCATTCATCCGGACCACCAACACGACTCCGTCCACAAAGCGAGTCAGAGAGGACGAGTCGGTGACGGCCAGGACCGGAGGTGAATCGATGATGATCCAGTCGAACTTGTCCCGGAGCATTCCGATCAGGTTCTCGAATCGAGTCGACATCAGACGTTCACCGGGGTCGCCGGGGCGAGCCCCCGCGGTCATCACCTGCAGGGAGCCCCCCTCGAATGTGACGGGCTTCAGGATGTCGTCGATGTCGTGAGAATTCTCCTCCAGCAGGTCGGACAGCCCCATCTTGAGCGTGAGGCCGAAAAGCGAGTGGATCGTGGGACGCCGCATGTCAGCATCAATGAGCAGGACCGACTTTCCGGTCTGGGCCAGGGCGACTGCCAGATTGCTCGAGACCGTCGATTTGCCGTCACTGGGTTCGGGGCTGCTGACGAGCAGGACTTTATGCTCCTCGTCCCGGGTCGCCGCCAGGAGATATGTGCGCACGCCACGAAACGCCTCAGCCGACTGGGAACGCGGGCGATGGATGGTGATCAGCGCTGGCTTGAAGTTCTTGCATTCCTCTTTGACGGTGCTGCCAAACTGAATCTGCGAGCAGGCCCCCACCAGGGGCAGCCGCAGGGTTTGACTGATCTCATCGGGCGAGCGGAAGCTCTTGTCGGCGGACTCGACCAAGAAGCCGAGTAGCAGTCCCACCAGCGCCCCGAGGGCCGATCCCAGCGTCATCATCTTGGAAAAGTCGGGCTCGAACTGGACCCCGCGTTCCGCCACCTTCAGAACCTCGGTCCGGTAATGGCCTCCTTTGGTGGCCAGATCGACTTCCTTCAGTCGATCGAAGATCGAGTTGAAGGCATGCTGGCTGCGCGCGCATTCCGCTCTCAGTTGACCGTCTTTGATTTGCAGGTCCGTCTGCATCTTGGATTCATCCGCTTCGCGCTCAAACAGGGCGTCCAATTGCTTCAGACGTTCCTCGCCCGCCCGCAATTGCTGCTGCAGGGACTCGATATAGATCGCCAAAAAATCCTTGTTCTTGGTTTCAGCGGGAATCACGGCTCCCTCGACGTAGGATTGATCCTGCATGAATCTTCGGGTCAGTTCGATTCGTTTGCGGATCAGCTTCACCTTGGGATGTTCGGGGCCCACATCTTCCAGCAGCAGCGCTTCCTCCAGAGTCAGGGTAAACAACTCCTTCGCGGCCATCAGCGCCGGGCTGTTCGCCGTGTTCTGGCCGTTGTTCAGTTGGTTAAAGGTTTCGACCATCAGCAGGATGGCCTCGCGGCTGCCCCCGCGATTGATGGCCTTCTGGATCGAATCCAGTTGGGCCTGAACTTCGGTCTGGGCAATCATCACCTTGGACCGTCCCGATTCAATCTCCGTCATGCGGCTCTGACTGACGCTGGTCACCGACTCCCCGTTGTACAGCAGAGAAGCGGTCTTGCGAAATTCGGCGTAGTCGTCCTCGCTCTTCTTGAGTCTCTGTTGCCACTCTTCCTTCGCACTGTTCAGCAGGTTGGCGGTCACTGTGCCGACATCTTCGTAAGCCAACTTCAGTTGCGTGTCATAGCTGGAGACCACGGCGTTGACGATCTTGGCGCAATCTTCGGGGTCGGCCCCCCGGTAAGAGATTTGCAGGACATCTTCTTGCAGGGAGGTCCGATTCACGGACAGATTTGCCAGGATCGTCTTGGAGATGTTCGACGATGCGGCCAAGCTCGGCAATAGGTTGAGTTTGGCCGCTTGAATCGCGGGGCCGACGGTCCCCTCGCTCATGATCAGGCGGGCATCGTTGGCCAGCGGATCGCGTTGTCCGGCGGGGTCATACCCGTTAACCGACGTGACCGGCATGTCCGCCTGCTGCTTGATGACCAGAACCTCCGAGATCGCTTTGTAGCGAACCGGCTGTTGCAGGTAGTAGTAATAGGCACCGGCAGCTCCCACCATGCCGAAAAACACGGCCAGCCAGGCACGTCGATACAGGAATCCGAAAAAGTCAAAACCGGCCTCTTCCGGCTCCGCGGTCGGACTGGGCTGACGTGGGAACTCCGCCATGTTCAAATCTCTCTCTGTGACACCGGGCGAACACGAGTGTTCCCCCGATCAGGGTGGAAACCGCACACCACAGCCATCCCTGACCATAGTACATGATGTAAAACGCGAACTTCAGCCACTCGGACATGACGGACTGACGCCCATTCCGGCTCGTCCACCAGGTCCGCGCATCAAATCCGTTCGGAGCAGCGTAGAACCGCAATCGATCCTGATGCTCGGGGAGAACGTGCCGAAAGACCCACCGGGCCCGTCGTGAATGATACGCATTCGTCACGATGAGGACATCACAGGCCCCAAATTGACGAAAGTACCGACCCAGTGCCATCGCGTCGGTGAGAGTACTGTCGCTCGACCCAGCTAGTGTAACAATCTTGTCCGACGGAATACCACGTTGAATCAGGATTTGGCGGGTCGTTTTTAAGGTGGATAACTCGACACCATCCCTCACATCCGGAGTCACCCGAGTTTCCGGAACCAGGACCAGGTCCGCATACCCCGCCCGGAACAGACCCGCCGCCACACAGGGCCGCGTCTGTTCGCTCCCGGGAAGGATCAACACTGCGGAGGCGTGCGACAGCGGGTCACTGACGTTGAGCGCTATTCCGATTTCGGGCAACCAGCGCAATCGGGTTACCCACGCGGCACTGATCGCCAATACCAGACCCGCTCCCCAATACAGCCACAGACGCCGAGGCCGCTTTACCGGGATGGGGGGGGGACATGTGGAAATGTCGACGCCTCCCAGTCATCGGGGTTCCAGGAAACGGGATCGAAGCCGGAGGTCGGCCCCCCAGCTGACATTCGCCATGACAGGCATCGATATGTCGTTGACATCCTTCCACCCGGCGCGACAGACCCACCAGCGAGTCGTTGTATATTCGTCGTGAGGCAGGGGCACGAAACGCAGGCGGTCGGACTGCTGAGAAGGGAGAGCTGCATCGGCGATCTGGCGAAGGAACCTCGTCTCCAGCGGGTGGCACTGGACGACGACTTGTGGGGCTTTCGCACGCGCGGAGGCTTGTCCGATCGCCTGGAGAAATCGCGGAATCTCGCCCTCCACGGCATCCACAGACAGGACGCGAATGTGGGCGTCTGGAACTCCCGACTTGTGCAATGCTCGTAAGCTCGTGTCCGCGTCGCATTCATGAATCCCCAGTTTCACGAGCAGCGTGTCCCGCGCGCGAATCACCCACACTTCGCGGACCCGTCCCTGCTTCTGCCATTCTGCGGCAAACTTATTCTGGTCGTCCCCACTGAACGTCACGACACAATCCGCCGAGCCGGTCCAGGTCAGTCGGTCGGCGGACAACCAGTACCTGTACCACGTCGCACTTGCCACGCTGAGGACGACCACGGCGAACCCGAACGCCACCCCACGTCTCCACCACCCGCGTCGCTTCGGAGGCAGCGGACGAGCCACGGGTGGTGCGGGGGGAACGTGGCTCATGACGGAAGTCCGGAGGCTGGCTGCCTCTCCTCCAAACCATGCTGTCGTCGCACAGCAGCCACGACCCGACCGGCGGTCTGGCCATCCCAGAACTCCGGGATGCGTCCGGTCTTGTAGGTTCCGCTGAGCACCTTCTGGAACTCCCGACGGAGCCTCTCGAAGTCGTGGCCGATCAATGTACTCGTTCCGATGCTGACAGTCGACGGGCGTTCCGTATTCGGACGCATCGTCAGGCACGGAACACCGAGGACAGTCGACTCCTCCTGCAAGCCGCCCGAGTCGGTCACGATAACTTTGGCCTGTGAGGTCAGAGCCAGAAAGTCGAGATACCCCAAGGGAGGGGCCAGACGGATGTTCGGAGAGGCGTCTAACTGACTGTTCAGGCCGAACGCCTCGATCCGCGCCCTCGTGCGTGGGTGGATCGGAAAGATCAGCGGCAACTGCCGGCTCACCTCGGCCAAAACCGCGATCAATTGCGACAGCGACTCCTGCTCGTCCACATTGGCCGGACGGTGCAGCGTCACCACCCCGTATTCTCCCGGAGTCAGCCCCTGCTCCTGGAGAATCGTTCGCTGCCGGGCGAGAGGCAGTTGTAGCTGCAGCGTGTCGATCATGATGTTGCCGACATGCACGATGTTCTGGTCGGGATGGCCTTCCCGCTTCAGGTTCTCGATGCCGCTTGGCTCCGACACGAGTAGCAAGTCCGCCAAGGCATCCGTCACCAGCCGATTCACCTCCTCCGGCATGGTGCGGTCCCCACTTCGCAGACCGGCTTCGACATGTGCGATCGGAATGCACAGCTTGGCTGCGGCAAGCGCGGCGGCCATTGTCGAGTTCACGTCGCCGACAACGATCAGGCGATCGAACTTTGCTCCCTCTCCCGATCCGGTTTCGAGGACCTTTTCCATCCCCTCCAGAACGCGAGCCGTCTGTTCCCCCTGCTTCCCGGAGCCGACATTCAGGTGGACATCCGGAGTCCGCATGCCGAGTTCCTGGAAGAACACATCGGACAACGCCGGGTCGTAGTGCTGGCCGGTATGGACCAGCGTGGAGTGGAAGTCGGGATCAGCGTCAATGGCCCGCAACAACGGGGCCATCTTCATGAAGTTCGGGCGAGCACCGACGACGCAGCAGAGGTGAATGGGTGACATCGAGTGATCCTATTGTCGGCGATTTCTCCGAAATCGCCGGGGTGACGTGACAGTCAGAAGGGACATTCGAATGACAAATAGACGAGTCGAAGCAGAGTCTGCCGGACTCCGATTGTCAATCGGCGAGGCTGGCGGCGATTTCGGAGAAATCGCCGCCAGCGACGCGACCATCAGAAGGCACATTCGAATGACTTGGAGGCGAATCGCAGAGGAGTCTGCCGGACTCCG
>JAYTFV010000568.1:0-5791 GCA_043734065.1 Planctomycetota bacterium | reverse complement strand
CCCCGCGACGGATCGCATCCCGGAGGGATGCCAGCCTTGGGGTGGGACAATCGGGATCTGAGATGTGGAGAGCATCATGAGACATCGAAGTCGGAACTGCTGGCATCCCTCCGGGATGCGATCAAAGTGGTTGCGACGGAACCGGTGGTGTCACTGGCGCTCAACCACCGGCTAAGGGCTGTGATCCCTCCGGGATCGACTCTGGCTGACGGCTGATGGCCGACCGCTGACCGCTTTCCTCACGGTTGCACGTTGAGCGTGATCGGCACTTCGATCAGGGCCTCCCCGCTGAAGTCGGCCTTGGCTCGCACGACCATGTTCGCCTGGGCACCATCCTTGGCATCCCCGGCGGCTGTGATCGTGAGGAGTCCCTCGTTCATGTCAGCGGGGATGGTGACTTCGGTCGCGGCCAGTCCCGCCACTCCCGGCGGCAGCGGGAGCGACAACACCACCGGCCCGACGAATCCGTTCTGGCGCGTGATGCCGACCTTCACTTCGAGCTTGTCCCCCTTCTTGATGTTTCCACCGTTGGGGACATTCGGGGCCAGCTTGAGCGGGGCCGGTTTCACGATGAGGATCACCGGTACGGCGGTCGGCGTGAAGTTGATGTTGTTGGCCTTCGAGGCGGTGGCCTGATCGGTCGAGGCTTTCTCGGCGACCTTGCGTTTGTCTTCGAGGGTCTTGGCGGCGTCCTGCTTGGCCTTCTCGTCGGCCTCGGCCTTGGTCTTGGCCTCTTGAGCAGTCTTGTCCTCGGCGGTCGACTTCACGACCAGTGCGTCGGTCTGCTTGAGTTTCTCAGTGGCGGCGGTCAGCGCGGTGGCGGCATCGGTCGCAACCTTGGTGGAGTCGGTCTTCACCTTCTCGGCGGCTTCGGCAGCGGCTGTGGCTTTCTTGAGAGCCTCATCCGCTGCGGCCAGGGCCTTCTTGAGTTCCTCGTTGGCGGCGTCGGCCTCGGAGGCTTTCTTCGCCGCATCGAAAGCGGTCTGAGCGGTCTTCACGACCTCAGCCGCGGCGGTCGCTTGCTTCTCGGCTTCGGTCTTCGCGGCGACCGCTTTATCCGAGGCCACCTTATCATCATCGGCGGCCTTCTTGACGACCACCTGCTCTGCGGTCGCCTTCTTCAAGGCTTCGGCCATCTGTGTCGCCTTGGTGACCGCTTCGTTCTTGGCGGTCGTCGCTGGCGGCACCAAATCGGCTGCGGTCTTGGCTTCGACGGCCACCTGATCGAATGCCGCCTTGAGGCGGTCGGCCTTCGCCGGGTTGCGGCGATACGGGACGGGGGCCGTCGAGGTCAGCCACAGCATGTGCGTTCCCGGCAGGGCGTTGTCCTTGACGTACAGTCGCCATGTGACATCGGCCTGCCCCTTCTCGATGGCCACGTTCGGGGCATCAATGTTGGCGTTCGGCTTCATTCCGGCGGCGTTCAGTTGCACCTTTTCATCGAACCCGTCGCGCTTCTCCAGCTTGATCGGGATGAGAACTTGGCGACCTTGCACCACCTCCAGCTTGATCGGCTCTGCGACCAATTGGAACGGGGCCGACTCCGCTAGAACCGAGAGGGCGAAGTCTCTTCGCACCCGGCTCACTGACGGAACATTGTTGGCCCCCGTCCAGGCGATCTCACCCGATCGTCCCGCATGGGCCACTTCGCGAATCGCTGAAGTACTCGCCTGTTTCGCCTGCTCGGCGACTGCCTTCAGATCAGTGATATTCTTCTGAGCGGCGGCGAGGTCGTCCGTCGCCTTTTTCTCAGCCGCCTGGGCCGCTTCCAGAGCGGTCTTCGCCTTGTCCCGCTGCTGGATGAGGCCCGCATCATCGGTCTTGGCCTTGAGAGCCTCTTCGGCTTTGGCCAGGGCCTCTTGGGCGGGCGGTGTCTTCTTGGCCGCTTCGTCGATGACTTTTTGCAGGTTTGGCAGCGGCTTCTCGGCCTCGGGGATCGCCGCATTCGCAGCCACCACCGCGCGAGCCAATCGCGGGTCTTCGACCTTCGCCTTGCCTTCGATGCGGAACTTGAACCACCCCTCCGCCGCATCGGCCTTCGTGCGGAAGTTCAGCAAGCCCAGCGGTACGCCATCCGGGATCGTCGTCCCGCTGCATTCGACGCCAGCGGGCAGGTCGAGAGCGGCCACATCGATCGGGCCGTTGAACCCGTCGCGGCGGAAGGCGATCACCTGCATCGCAATCGTGTCCCCCTTCCGCATGGCCAGCGACCAGGCAGCCCCGGCAGTCGGCGAAGTGGGCAGCAAGACGAGCCGGAAGTCGGGCGTCTCCTGGCGGATGCTCAGTCGATACACGTTGGCCGCTGACCCGCGCGACTCGCCGTAACGGTCGCGGAGGGTGATGCGGTACTTGCCGTCGGTGGGGACTTCCAGCCGCTGCACCGGGTCGTCGCTACGAACATCGAACTGGTTGGCCAGCGGGTTGGTCGGCTCGTCGTCGGGAGCTGCGATGCGCTGGAGTTTCTCGACGCCCTGGGGATCGACCTCGACGCGGTCGATGGTGAAGTAAGGGTCGATCGTCTGACCGAGGCGCTGGCCATAGGCTTCTATATAGAGGACATCTTTGGCCTTGGCTTCGATGGTGAATGTGTCGATGTCCTGCACCTCAGCGAACTGGCCGACGACCTCGCTGGGGACTGGGACGACTTGGGCTTTGGTCGGGTCGTTGTTCGGCTCGGTCTCGACGACGACCGGGGCTTGCGCGATCCCAATCGAGACAGCATTACTCACTCCCTGCGGACTGGGCAGCCGATAACTGAAGGCATCGATCGCCGACATCAGCGAGGTCGTGCGGTCCTCCAGTTGCAGAGCCGCTGAGTCACCGGGAATCGCGATGTTGACATCGAGTTTCTCGATCGGTGCCTTGAACCCAGCGAGGTTCAGCTTCTGCCCACCGGGGAGGTTGTAGCCGTAGAGCGAGAACTTCACGGTCTGCCCCGCCAGGCCCGATGGCGGGAAGACGAACGCGACGTACGGAGCCTGATGCACGTCGAGCCGATAGAAGTATTCCGGCCCGCCCCGGAACGCCCCATCGTTGAGCTTAATCAGGTAATCGCCATTGGCGGGGACATCGAACACCAGGGCCGGGTCGGCGTTCCCGTCACCGCGCAAAGCCGTCAGCCGCCGCTTCATCAACCCGTCGTAGACCTCGATCATGGGCTTGAGCTTCGAATCGAGCCGGTCAGCCTCGACCTCGATCACCAGCCGCTGTCCGGCCGTTCCGGTGAACTTGAACAGGTCGACATCCGCGCCACCGTCCATGCGTCCCAGGATCGCGGTGCCGATGGTGAGCGGCATGGCCTTGTCAAGAGCGTTGTTCGGCTCGACCTCATTGATCTGCGGTCGCGTCCCGACGAAGAACCGCCGGGCATTGCTCACGCCCCACAGCCCCTTGCACCGCACCTCGTGCGGGCCCGGCGGAACATTCGCAGCGGCTGTGACCGTGAACACCTTGTCGACCGGTTGCATCTGCTCATTGGTCTTCTGGACAGCCGTGAGTCCCGGGTGGTCGAACAGCAGCGAAGAGATCTCTTCGAGATCATCCCCGCCGGTGATCGTGACCTCGACGGCCTGCCCCGCCTGGACCCCGGCGGGGTAGACGGAGTACAGCCGAGGTTGCGGGAGCTGAGCGAAAGAGAACGACGGGATCGCTATCAATAGACCAAGAACCACGAATCGGGTCAGAGACTTCATGGCGAAATGTCCAGCGAGGCGGGGCAAAAAGTAGCCCCCGGCAGGAAACCGGGGGGCAGGCAGGAGTCTCGTCGACGCGGTCGACGGCGAGGGAAGGCTCAGTGGTTGAACAGGAACTCCTTCGTGTTGACCAGGGCCCAGACGATGTCCTCGAAGGCGACCTGCGGCTTGTCCTTGTGCTTCTCGATGTGGGCCAGGGCGATGCCCAGTTCGTCCGACTCGGGGTCGCGTGCGTAGACCCAGCGGTAGAGTTCGCGGATCTTTTCCTCGTTGGGCTTATCCTTATTGTTGGCCAATAGAGCAGCCCGGCCACTGCCGGAGCTGACCTTGTTCTGCACTTCTGCACTGTTGAGGAGGTGCAGGCTCTGGGCCAGGTTCGCTTCTTGCGAGCGCTCGCATTCGCAGGCACTGTCCCCTTGCGGCTGGCCGAACACTTTCAGGAAGTACGGAGCCACGGTGGCATCGGGCAACTGGATCGCGAGCGTGCCCTCCGGCATGCCGTTGAAGCGTTCGGTGGTGCTGGTCACCTGATGGAAGCCGTCGTACAGGACTTCCGCCGTGAGCCGCTTGGGGTAGTAGCGGGCGAAGTTCTTCTTGTCCTTCTGGTTGTACTCATTCGGCAGCGCACTCAGTTGGTAGGTCGACGATTGGCAGATCGTCCGCACGAGTCCCTTGAGGTCATAGTTCGAGTCGGCGAAGTGTTTCGCTAAGCCGGTCAGCAACTCGGGATTCGACGGCGGGTTGGTCTCCCGCATGTCGTCCTCCGGCTCAACGATGCCGCGATCGAAGAAGTGCTTCCAGTAGCGGTTGACGAGGGCTTTCGAGAAGAAGGCGTTGTCCTTCGCCGTCAGCCAACTGACCAACTGATGTCGAGGATCGACATCGGCGGGGATGTCGAGGGCTGGGCTGCCCAGGCCGGTCGGCTTGAGGTTCTGGCCGTTGCGGGGGTTGTTGGCGATGGCGACCCCTTCGTTGTGGAACACGCGCTTCTCGCGAGCCTGGGTATTCATCCCGGCCATGCGGTCCTTGCGACCGACCCGGCTGAAGAACGCCGACAGACCGTAATAGTCGTTCTGGCTCCACTTCTCGAACGGGTGGTGGTGGCAGCGGGCACACTGGATGCGGAGTCCCATGAACAGTTGGGCCACGTCCTCGACCTCTTCGTTGACCTGGGTGACTTCGCGATACCAGATCACCGGTGGGTTGAAGCTCGAATCGCCCGAGGCGGTCAGCAGTTCGCCGACCATCTGGTCGTACGGCTTGTTCTCATACAGGTTGTCCCACAGCCACTGCCGGAAGGCGTAGGTGCCGTCCTCATCGCCCGCCTGCTTCCGCTTGTTGCGGAGGACCAGGTTCCACTTGTTGGCAAAGTAGTCGGCGTACCCCGGGCTGTCGAGCAGTCGGTCGATCAGCTTGTCACGCTTGGCCGGGTCGGTGTCCGCGCGGAATTGTCGGACCTCGTCCTCGGTCGGCATCCGCCCAGCGATGTCGATCGACACCCGGCGGAGGAACGTGCTGTCATCGCACAGTTCCGACGGCGGCAGGCCCAACAGCTTGAGCTTGTTGAACACCGCCTCGTCAATGAAGTTGCGGACCGGCGGGAGCTTGGTGACCGCGACTCCGAGCGGCACCGTGGCCCGGAAGGTCGAGACCTGCCCCTGGTAGCGGGCCATGATCGCCACTTCGCCGGTCTGATCGAGCGTGTGAACCAGTCCGGACTTGGCACTCTCGGCCAGCTCCGGATCGTTCGGCTCATACAGAGCCATGCGGGTCACGTCCTCGACGGTCCCGTCCGTATAGGTCGCGAAGCAGGCGATCTGCTGGTCTTGTTTTGGCTCCATCAGGCGGGCTGCAGGCAAGCAGGCAATGCCCGCCACGGTCGGAGCGGCCTTGTCGCCCCACGGCATGCCCTGCCCCACCCAGCGGGAGAGGAGCCGGTACTCGTCGCTGTCGACTTCCATCCGCTTGCCGCCGCCGTGTGGCGACTGGCCGGTCGGCTTGGTCAGCAACAGGCTGCGAGCCGGGGAGGAGACGTTCGTGCGCCGCCCGCGTGCCTCGTTTTTCAGGAACTCGAAGTCGTCCTCGGGATAGAATCCGAG
>JAYTFV010000567.1:0-2881 GCA_043734065.1 Planctomycetota bacterium | reverse complement strand
GTCGGCGATTTCTCCGAAATCGCCGCTTCGGCTCGCGACTCACGAACCGCTGACCCAGCCAGCCGATCCGGCGATTTCGGAGAAATCGCCGATAATGACGGACGGGCCAAATGGGCCCGTCCTACGGTCACGCCGCGTGTTCGCTGTCGGGGACGCTCTCCATCAACGGAGCATTCGCCGGTTTTCGCAGCACCTCCGCCATCGGCAACTCATTGAGCGACGACACGCCGAACGACTCCAGGAACAGCCGCGTCGTCCCATACAAATACGGTCGACCGAGCGAATCGTGTTCGCCGACGACCTTCACCAACCCTCGCTCCATCAGTTGTTTCAGGATCTCCGTTGACTGTACGCCCCGGACCTCTTCCAGGTCGGCGCGGGTCAGCGGTTGGCGGTAGGCCACGATCGTCAGCGTCTCCATCGCGGGCGGCGAGAGCTTGAGCCGGGCCTGTCGTTCGTGAATTTTGTCGAGCCAGCGGGCGAAGATCGGTCGCGTCATCAACTGGTAGCCGGTGGCCAGGCGCTCGACCCGGAATGAGCTGCCGCGGGCCTCGTACGCGAGGTTCAGCTGGTCGATCAGGCCCGGAATCTCCGAGGCACTCGGCAAGGCCGCGAACTGCACCAGCTTGCGGGCAGTCAGCGGCCCCTCGGCGACAAACAGGGCCGCTTCGAGCCGTTGCAGCGCGGGCGATCGCGCGAGCCCCTCGTGACGCACCGCGACCACTGGAGCGACCGCTGAGGTCGAGCGAACGGCCCACGCCCACGCCATTCCCGGTCGGGGCCGGTCCTCACCCCAGAGCGGGGAGAGGGATGGAGCGAGCGGATTCACGATCGGCTCGTGCATGGCAACTGGTAGCCTGTGGATGAAAGTGGCATGGGCGTCTCGCCCATGCGTTTTTTCAGAGAAACACGGGCGGGACGCCCGTGCCACGAGGGATTGTTGGCAATGCAGCTACATCGCATTCTGGGAGATCGGCTGCTTCTCACGAAACCGCTGGAGGAGCCAGTTGTCGATCTGCTTGACGGTCTCTTCTGCGGCACGGTCCGGGTCATCGGACTCGGCCTCGAAGCGATGCGTCACACGGGCGTCATCTCCGGGCACGAACAGGCAGACGAAGAGCCACGTATCCTGATCGACACCGCGTTCCAAATGGTAATGTTTGACGCCCAGCGAATTGAGCTTCTTGAGCGAGTCCTTCATGGCGATCGGGGGGGAATTGCGGTCGAGAGGGGAGTTCATCGCGAACTCGGACGGACTGGTTTTTGACCCACCGCGTGGTGACAGCAGGGAACGTGATGCGGCCTGGGCAGCTTTCGGAGCCTCGGAATCAGCGAACTCTTGGCGCGGGGATCGTGATCGCCCCTTGCGGGAATCCTTGATCTCTGAAGCGGTCCCCAGGCGCGGCAGTTGGGTGAACCCCAGATCATCGCGTGTGTCTCCTGTGTGGCCGTCCCCTTCGAGATCGGTCTGGTCGGTTGCGTCCGCCTTCCACTCGGGGGCGGTCGGTGCGGTTCCGGAATCCCAGTCCTCAAACTGGCTCTGGCTGGAACTGCGACTGCCTTTGCCGGCCTCTTCGAAATCGCGTTTCGTGTCGGTCAGTCCTCGCGACGCGGCAATCACCGACGCCAACGGAGGCACTCCGAACACCGCCATCAGCCCCATGGCGGCCAGTGGGATCGACACCAGAAACGTCAGGAACGTGCTGCCTGCTCTGGAACTCATGTGCGGGCCTCCCTGCCAGGACAACTGCGATTCCGCTCGCCACGCCGACAGCTTCCAGGGGCATCCGTGCTCACCCACTGCCAGTCGACGAGCCATTCGGCAGTATCTGCCGGTGAATCGGGGAGGGATCGTACCCACGCCTCGCGGGGGCCACAAGAGCATTTCCGGGGAAGTCATTCGGCGGCGACTTGACCGGGGGGTGTCCAGTTCGTAGAGTTCTCGCGCCGTGTTGTGGCCGCTTCTGCGGGTCGAGTGGACTCTCCCGAGACTGCTTCCGATTCGCCAAATACCGGTTTTTCCGTCAAGGGAGAGCCGGTTCGTGGACGATTCAATGGGGCACCCCCAGCCTCTGAGAAACAGGGACTACGGGGAACAGACGGCTCCGTCGCCAAGTGGCTTAAGGCAATGGATTGCAAATCCATCATTTCGTCGGTTCAAATCCGACCGGAGCCTCTTGAACTCGAAAGTCCAGTGGTTGCCACCACTGGGCTTTTTTGTTGGTGCAGGGCAATCCGCATGTTCCTGAAATTGCGTTCATTGAAAAAGGCGGTCGCCCTGGGTTGCCCTCCCCACGTTCTGGCGAACGCAGTTACGGCGTCTTGGACTCGACCGGGATCAACTGATCCGGGCGATACCCTGGTCCCAACCGGGTCAGGTCGCGGCGGAAGATGACGCGCGGGGGCTTCTGCGTGGCGTCGATCACGGCTTCGATGCGGCTGACGGCTCCTCCCCGATCGAAGCTGCCGATCGACTGCACCGAAATGACATCCCCTCGGGCACACAGGTATTTGTCGAGTTGCTGCATCGTGGCGACCGTGGCCAGCCCGTCAGTCAGCAGCCAGCCGGTCGTGGCCCGCTGCCCGATCAACTCGGTCTGGGGTTGACCGTCGGAGCCGATCAACTGATGACTGGCAATGAGGTCCGGAAGATCGGCGGGCATATTGGGGATGCCCAGGAGGACCTCGCGGCGGGCCTGGTTGATGTTGATCCGCCCGTCGAGCGTCGTGGCCGAGGTGGTCGACATCTTCTCCAGTAGAGTCGGGAGCGACGTGCTGTTGGTCGAGAGCCAGGGGCTGTCGAGCGTGGTCGATTTCCCATTGATCGTGACGGTGACTTGGGCGTCCACAAGTTCGTAGAGCGACACGAGCGTGACCTTGG
>JAYTFV010000566.1:0-8771 GCA_043734065.1 Planctomycetota bacterium | reverse complement strand
ACGCCCGTCCTCACCGGACCCGTTGCGGAACAAGAAGTCGCCGTGGGGGCTGTTGCGGATGGGGCTATTGCTGGGGTTCGTGCTGATCGGGTGGCAGTGGGCGTCTTGGGGTCGGAACGGGGAGTGGTTGGGCCGCTCGAATACGGGGGCCGAGACTCTTCCCTCATTGAGTCACATCGAGTTCGAGGTCCAGCCCGTCAGCGGCGAACTGACGCCAGCCCCCGAGAACTCAGCTCCCCTCCCCGAGGCACCTGCCGACTCGGCCAATCGCTTGCCTTCCGCATGGCTGGCCCCGATGCAGGACGGTCGTCTGGGGCTCACTCCGTCCGAGCAAACCGGTCTCGATCAGGCCCTCCAGCGCGTGCGTTTCCAAACAGTTGACGAACTCCAAGCTGCGGCGATTCTCGATGTGGGGTTTGTGAGCCTCAATCAACATCCGGAGCAGTATCGCGGGCGGTTGTTGCGGTTCGAAGGGAAGCTCTGGAAGCTAAGCCTCCTCCACGCGGGGGACTCCACCCGCACTGGCGATGAGGTCTACGAGGCGTGGCTCTACACCCCCGATGCCAGCAATCACCCGACCCGCGTGCTGTTCATCGACCTCCCGGCCACGCTGACGCTCGGCGAGCGACTCGACCAGCCGGTCGAGTGGGCCGGATACTTCATCAAGCGCTACGGGTATCAGACCTCCCGAGGCACCCATGTCGCCCCGCTGTTCGTGGCCAAAACACTGGTGGTCTCTCCTCACGCCCAGGTTGCGACAAAATATCCTTCGGGGAAAACCTGGTCACAGCGGCTGGGGGAGCTGCTCGTGGTCGGGGCCGGTTCGTCGTTGCTCATCTGGTATCTGTCGGGCTCCCGAAAAGGGCCTGGCTCCGAAAATCAGTCCCCGTGAAAGGCCGTCCCCTTCGCAGGTCGGGTTACTCCGAGGATGCCGATCGGGTCAGGCGGGACGAGCCTGTTGAGGCGAAAACGGAATTCCACCTGGACCTCGACTCGCTGCGGGCCTCGAACTGTGGCGATGACTCCTGTCGGGGAAACTGCGCAAAGAATGCCGGGGAGATGGGTTGTCGCGATCGGTGTGAGATTGTGCGACATGCCATTGATCCGCGCGACCGTCTGTTGCGTTGGCCCCCCTGAGACCGTGGTCTCTCCCGGTTCCGATCAAGAACTCGGCCCGTGACACGGCGGTGTGGATGGAGATTCGATGATGGCCGACTTCCCCAAGTTCCCGAAACGCGGCGAGCCGAGTCGCCCCGGCATGGCGGCTCCGCTGATCCTGTTTCTGGCATTCATGCTGGTCGCCGTCAGTTGGATGATCTACTCCAGCTTCCGCATTGATGTCGGGCAGGGCGAGATGGCGATCCTGATCCATAAGATCGGGAAGGACATTTCGAATGGCGACGAGGTCGCCCCCAGCGAAGAGTTCAAGGGGGTCCAGCGCCAGGTGCTGACCGAAGGCCGCTACTTCTACAACCCCTACTCGTGGAGTTGGGAAGTCAGGAAGCAGGCAGAGATCCCCCCCGGCAAGATCGGGGTCAAAATCAGCCTGACGGGGAAGGACTTGGGGTACGGGGAGTTCCTGGCCCGCGTCGACGACAAAAACGAAGCGACAACCAAGGGGATCATGCCCGGCATCCTCAACCCCGGTCGCTATCCGCTGAATCCCTATCTGTATGCGATCGAGGAAGCCGAGCCGATCACTATTGAGGCGGGCTTCAAAGGGGTCGTCACCAACCTAGCCGGACCGCTGCCGAAGAAGCCGAACGAGCTGCTCGTCGAGAAAGGCGAACGCGGCGTCCAGAAGGAGGCCCTCGAACCGGGGACGCACCCGGTCAATCCCTATCTGACCCGCATCAACAAGATCGATTGCCGCAGCCAGCGGTTCAATATCGGATCCTCCGGTGAAGAAGGCGACATGGGTTTCCCCTCCAAGGACGGCTTCTGGGTCAGCCTCGATGGGGTCATCGAATTCCGCGTCAATCCCGAAAAGGCCGCCGAGGTCTACGTCCTGTTCAACCAGATCGAAAATGGAGACGCGATCGACAAGGAGATCGTGCAGACGGTCATCATGCCGAACGCCCGAAGCTTCTGTCGCCTGCAAGGCTCCAACTCCTCGGGTCGCGACTTCATTCAGGGAACGACCCGCACCCAATTCCAAACGGCCTTTGAGACCTCGATGAAGAACGCCTGCCAGCCCCTGGGCATCGAAGTCATTCAATCGCTCATCACCGAGATTCGGCCTCCGCAACAGATCGCCACCCCGGTCCGCGAGCGCGAGATCGCCAAGCAGAAGGAACGTCAGTACCAGCAGCAGATTCTCCAGCAGGAATCCGAGCAGAAGCTCGCGATCGAACAGGCGACGGTCATTCAGAAGCAGGCTCTCGTCACCGCCGATCAGGATGTCATCAAGGTCACCACCAAGGCCAAACAGGAGCAACAAGTCGCCCTCACCAAGGCCCAGGAACAACTCGCCGTCGCCCAACTCAAGCTCGATGCCTCAAAGGACGAGGCGGCTGCGATGGAAGCCAAGGGCAAGGCCGCAGCCGACGTGATCCGGTTCGAGAATGAAGCCGAATCGGCGGGCTGGAAAAAGGCAGTCGAGTCGTTCAGCGGCGACGGCCAGGCCTATGCCCAGTTCGTGCTGTACCAGAAGCTGGCGTCGTCCTACCGCCGGATCATGGTCAACACCGCCGACAGCCCGATCATGAAGATCTTCGAGGACTTCGCTGACGCGAGTTCGAAAGAGGCCCAGCCGAAGGCTCCTGCCACGCCGTAGCCACGTTCGCCAGAACGTGGGCTCCCGGAATCAGGTCTCACAACCGGTACAGACTTCCGAAGTCTCGGAAGACTTCGGAAGTCTGTCGGCTCCCGCGAACGCCGCCCGCAAATTGCCCACCTTCTGGCGAAGGTGGCTACGTTCAATCCACCCTCCTCCCTTCGGGAGTTCTCCATGAGTACCGACAATCCTTCTCCCCGTGCCTCGCGCGGTCTGATCGCCTTCGGGCTGTCGGCACTGTTCCTGCTGCTCCTCGGCTCGGAACTGTTCCGGTGGACTTTCAACCGGGTCTACGTGCCGCAAGGTTCCAGCCTGGTCGTGCGGTACAAGGGACCGCCGCTGCCGTTCTTGCCCGGTCGACGCCCCGTCGCCACACCGGGGCAATTCGCCAAAGTCGATGCCAACGGCGAACCGCAAGAGGTCGGCATCCTCCAGCAGATGCGCGGCCCCGGTCGCCATTTCTTCTGGATCGGCTGGTGGGAAACCACGCTCGTGGGCGACACGACGATCAAGCCGGGGGAACTGGCCCTCGTCTCCAGCCGCATGGGGAACGACCTGCCCGCCGGTCAGTTTCTCGTCGACGGCGAGATCGACCAGACCAAGGAGAAAGGCACGCTGCGCAAGGTCTTCGGCCCCGGCACGTACCGCATCAACACGTATGCCTATGATGTGAAGGTCATCAAGGAAGAGTCCATTCCCTCGGGCGAGCAAATCAAGCACGCCGGGTGGGTGAGTATTCCCACCGGGTATGTCGGCGTGGTCACCAACCTCACCGACAACAAAGCAATCAATGCCACAGCGGGCATCCAGGACGATGTGCTGCAACCCGGTCTCTACCCCGTGAACCCCCGCGAGCAGCAGATCGACATCATCAGCGTCGGGTACACCGAGAAGTCGGTCAAGTCGAACCTCGTCAGTCGCGATGGCAAACCCGTCCTCGATGACAGCGGGGAGCCGACCGTCATGGACGACGATCTCGGGATCACCTTTCCTTCCAGCGACGGCTTCAAAATCCACATGGACTTCACCGCCGTGTGGGGCATCATGCCCGACCAGGCCCCCGATGTGATTCGCAAGTTCGGCAGTCTCGAAGCCGTCGAAGCCAAGGTGGTGATCCCGCAGATTCACAGCCTCTGCCGCAACAAGGGATCGACCCAGGGAGCCGTCGACCTGCTCGTCGGAGACACCCGTCGCAAGTTTCAAGACGATGTCTCCAGCTCGTTCCACAAGATTCTGGAAGACAAAGACCTGACCCTCCTGCACGGCTTCGTCCGCAACATCCACATCCCGCAAGAGGTCCGCAAACCGATTCAGGAGAGTTTTCTGGCTGACGAATTAACCCTCACTCGCGACCAGGAGCAACTGACCGCCCACACCGAGGGTCAGCTCCGCGAAGCCGAGCAGATGGTGCTGTTGGAGTCCGAACGCATCAAGGCCGAGACCACAAAGCTCGTGGCCGAAACAGTCGCCGAAGGGGCCAAGGAGGCCGAAGAGACCAAGGCCGGCACCGCCAAGCAGGTCGCCGTGGTCGCTCGTGAGACCGCCGAACTCGATGCCCAAGCCACCGTGACCCTCGGCAAGGCCACTGCCTCCATTAAACAGATGAGTGCCGAGGCCAAGTCGGAGCTGTTCAAGCTGGCCGTCGACGCCTTCGGCTCGGGCAAAGCCTATAACCAGTGGGTCTTCGCGACCGGGTTGCCCGAGGACATCCAGCTCGATTTGTTCTATGCCGGAGAAGGCACGATGTGGACCGACTTGAAGGGGTTCACCGATGTCATGCTGGGCAAAGAGGCCATGCAGAACCGAGGAATCAAGAAGTAGTGGGGTTGGAGTCCAGCCCTCACGCCGCCCCGTTGAGTTGCGACGCGAAGTCTTCGTAGCGGAGCATCCGTCCGCGAAAGACTTCCGAAGTCTCGGAAGACTTCGGAAGTCTGCTGGCAATACTGTCCCGTTATCGCTTCACCGCCCAGCGGAGTTTGGCCGGAGCCGAACGCGGGTTGGCGTGCTGCTCCTCGTAGGAAGCCCGGGTCACGTCCGGCGCAATCTTCGCATACTCCCCGCTGGCCAAGCCCTGCTTGAAGGCGTGCTTCACGCGGCGGTCCTCCCCCGAATGGAACGTCAGGATCGCCACGCGGCCTCCCGGTTTCAGGCACTGCGGGAGCTGTCGCAGCAGGGCGTCGAGTACCTCGAACTCCTCGTTGACAGCGATGCGGATCGCCTGGAAGACGCGCTGGATGGTCCCGCTGGTCTCCTCGGTCGAGGTCCGCACGATCGAGCGCCGCACCAGTTCGGCGAGGTCCAGCGTCGTCGTCAGCGGGTACTCGGCATGGGCTTGCACGATCGTCCGGGCCAGATGAGCCGATTGCGGTTCGTCGGCGTTTTCAGCCAGCACAATGGCCAACTCCCGGATCGAGATCTTGCTCAGCCACTGGGCCGCCGACATCCCGCGCGACGGGTTCATCCGCATGTCGAGCGGGCCGTCCTGCTTATACGAGAAGCCCCGCGCCGGGTCATCGATCTGCATTGAGGAGAGCCCTAGTCGGCCAGCAGCACGTCGGCCCCCTCGGGAGCATGCTCCGCCAGCGTCCGCGCCAACCCGGCAAAGTTCGTCCGCACGATGACCAACGACTCCGCAGGCACCCCCAGCGACCGCAGCCGCTCCTCGGTCTTCGGAAGTTCCAGCGGATCGGCATCCAGAGCAATCAACCGCCCGCCTGGCTGGACCGCCTGCCACAACTCCCGCGAGTGCCCGCCGTACCCCAGCGTGCAATCGACCGCTGTCTCTCCGGGTCGCGGGCGGAGGACCTCGAGAATCTCCCGGACCATGATCGGCCGGTGCGACCCCGCGGGCGTCTTCCCGCTGGCGAGTACCTTAGCGACATCGGCTGTGTACTTCTCGGGCTGAAGTTCCTTGTACTTCTCGTCGAAGTTGCGCGGGTTCTTGCCCGAGTAGCGGGGACGGCGAGGCGATTTGTCGGAGGAGGGAGTAGTCACGGGGTGATGGAAGTTCGCAAGAGTGACGGATCAGGGCATCTGTTTTGGAACAGCGGATTTCGACTGGAACAGACACTCGGGGGGCAGACTGAGTTCCTTGGTTTCGTCAGGCGGAACCCAATGCAGGTAGTAGCAGCCCGAACCGTTCAGATCGATATACTCGATTCGAATCGGATAGATCTTGTGGGCTTCCAGATCAATAAACGCTGTGGCTTTCTTGGGCCGGGCGCTGTCCGCATCGAGGATGGGTTTGCCATCAATCCACAATCGCATTTTGTTATTGGCAAAGCCGATCAACTGATATTTTCCGGTCACGGGGGGAACCAGCACTCCCGAGTAACGAGCCCCCACTTGGGGCGGAAAGCCCCACTGAGCCGACCCTTCGGACCAGTTTTGCTCGGCGCGAGTGACTCGACCGGTGCCGAGCTTGCGTGTAATCGTCTTGTCGAAATACTCGGCGACAAGTCCCGTCTTGTCTGGAGGAATCTTGTCGGCTTTGGCACTGGCTTCGTCGGGAAAAAACGCTTCGGGCGGAACCGTGCAGGGTGTCTTCGCTCCGGTCGGTTGCCACTGCATGGCCAACCAGGCAGTGCCTTTCGCTTCGAAATACTCCACCGTGATCGGCTGGGGGGCAATCGTCAAATCCACCGAGGCTTCGTACTCAGAGATTCCCTCTTTCCATTCGTTCAGAATCTGAACACCACCAATCGTCACCCGCACGCCGTCATTGCACAGAAACACCAGACGGAACCGCTCATTGCGGGGAGCACGGATGTAGCCGGTCCAGCGAATCGAAAAATCGTCGATCGGAGCTGCACTCGCCGGAGCCCCCCAATCCCACATATGTTCAATGTTCGCGTCGATCCGCTCGCTGACGAGCTTGTTGAAATTGCGTCCCTCGTATATTTGTGACTTCAGTCCATTCCGAAACACGGGGGCATCTTCAGCGCCAGCCTCACGAGGTAGGAACAAGCACGACGCACTGGCGATGAGGTAGGCGACAGCCTGAAAAACAAGTCGGTTTGGCATTGCAACTTCTCGTTGACTCGTCTGCTCAGTGGGGCCTCTTCGGCTCAGTGTAAGACAGAACTCCGAGAAATACCACATCCCCTGCGAGTCAGATGCTGTCTGACGCAGTGGGGACGGCGAGGCGGTTTGTGGGAGGAGTCAGTCACGGAGCGATCGTTTGGTGAGAGTCGTGGAGTGATTGTGGCACGCCACTCCGCATCGTGACGTTCGACGCGGAGCGTCAAACCACAATCCCACAATCCCCCCACGAAAACGGGCACGTTGGAATCGTGTCCCCCATGCATCCCCCTACTTCAACTTTTTCCCGGTCTCTTCGCAGGCCGTCTTGAGTGCCTGCCAAGTGGCCTCCATGCCCGTCTTGAATGTCGCCCACGCCTCGGCACTGTCCGAGGAGAACTCGGTGAGATTGGACTTCGCCGCTCGGCGTTGTCGCTCCCAGTCCGCCAGTTTCATCTCCCACTGAGCCCGCGCTTCATGCTTCATCTCGCATGCCTTGGACCGCAACTCTTCCAGAGAAGCCTCCAGTTCATCGAACTTGGCAGCGAGGGTTTGGCGAATGTCTTCGGTTTTCATGGCGTGATCTCATTTGCAACAGAGTGAACCGCGATACCGATTCAAAGCTCGGCATCCGCAGAACTGCGACCGATCAGGTAGTACAACAGCAGCCCGACGACTGGCAGGCAGAGAATGAGCAGTGTCCAGAGCAGCTTGTGAACCAACGACCCGCGTCCGGCAACGACCGATACGATCGCCACAATGTCGAGGATCAGGATCACCACACCGATCAAGTTCGTCCGGTGGAGCAAGATGTCGGCAAGCAGCAGAGTGTGCATGAATGGTCTCCTTCAAACGACTGGAAGTTTCATCTGGGGTTTCGACAATCGGGCTGGCTTCAGTCCCTCCGTTCTTGTCGGTCATCGGAGGTTCTGAGAGCTGCCGAATGACCGACCAACGCACTGGTTGATCCGCGCGCTTACTCGCGTCGGGGAGGTCTCAGAACGTGAAGAACCGCGAGGAACAATGCAGCCCCAATGATGGACCACACAATCGGAAACGACTGGCCACCAAACTGAACTGGCAGAATCTCCGACAGCCCCATGAGGCGGGCCAACCACGATCCCAGGATCGCTCCGATGAAGCCCAGTGCAATCGACACGAGACAACCCCCGTGGGAATATCCCGTGATGGCTTCTGCCAGACTTCCGCAAATCCCCGCGACCAGCAGGAGAAATATCACATCTCCGAGTGTCATGGGAGCCCCCTCTCTTGTTCAGGTGATTGATTGATCCCCAGCGAACTCTACCGATCCAGCAAGATCATCACGCCCGCAGCGACCGCGAGTATGGCCATGATCGATCCCATGTTCGCAAAGGTGTTATGCACGAACGGCTGCAAGCCTGTGACGATGAGCCAAATGCCCAACAACAGCAGGCCCCTATTTTTCGTTCCCAGCCATCTCATGGTGTTCCTCCTCTCGTACATTTGTCGACTGAATTATCCCACGGACGCTTAGGGACAGCAATGGCCTTTCCATGGGACCGACCCTATTTTCGGTTTGAAAGGCAGCCGTATGTGCGTATTGAAGGGATCAACCGGGTGCGATGGCACTGCATGATCGTTCACAACGTGCAGGCACACACTGGCCCCACTGACTCGTCCAACACAAAAAAAAACGGGCACGCAGGAGGCGTGCCCACGAAGTGTGGCGGTTGGCGAAGCAACCGCCCGAGGCAGGTCGGGCGGTCGCTCGCGTATGCAGACGACTACTTCTTGGCGTCGGGCTTGACGACCTTCTTGTCCTGCTTGGGCTTCTTGTCCTTCTTGTCGTTCTTCTTACTGTTGTCGCCTTTTCCCATGGTTTTCTCCTGCTCCTGGTGTGGTGAATCGGGACGGACCGGACCCGTCCCTGCGAGAAAGATATCAGATTCGAGGAATGGCGTGAGGTCAGTTTCTGGATTTTTGTGCAGGCTGG
>JAYTFV010000565.1:0-3242 GCA_043734065.1 Planctomycetota bacterium | reverse complement strand
GCCGCCGGTTCCGGAGACATGTTCGCAGGCGAAGAACCGGCGGCTAGCGCCGTGCCGCTCACACGCTGCTGTATGAGATACTCGAGCCGCTCCAGCGAGAGCGCCAGATGCGAGCCGCGCTTGTCGCGCGCCAGAGCATGAATCTCATCCACGATCACCGTATCGACGGTCGACAGCGCGGCCCGGCCTTTCTCCGAGGTCAGTAACAGGTACAACGACTCCGGCGTCGTCACCAGAATATGCGGCGGATGCTTCACCAGCTTGGCCCGGTCATACGCCGAGGTATCGCCAGTCCGCAGCCCGACCCGCAGCGGAGGCAACACCTCCCCGGCCTCCTTCGCGAGCTGGCCGATCTCCGCCAGCGGCCCGCTGAGGTTCTTCTGCATGTCATTCGACAGCGCCCGCAGCGGCGAGATGTACACGACCCGCATCTCGTCCTTCAGCGTCCCCGCCAGTCCCTCGCGCAGCAGTCGGTCAATCACGGCGAGAAAGGCGGTCAAGGTCTTGCCGCTTCCAGTCGGGGCGGCGATGAGCGTATGCCGCCCGGCTGCAATCTCCGGCCAGCCGCGGACCTGCGGCTCGGTCGGTCCGGCAAAGCGGGAGGCGAACCAGCGCTCGATGATCGGATGAAAGCCGAAACGTGACACACGAACTCCGTCCGAGCCAAGCAAAAAGCCCAAGGGGGACAACCCTTGGGCTTGATCGCGAATGGTTGCATTCTCTCGAGCGCTGGCCAGAAATGCGATTTCAGGATCCCGTTTTCTTGGTGTCGGTCGACTTCGTGGGGGTCGGGGCCTTGGGTTTGGCACCGAGGGCACCCAAGCGGGATTCGGCCTCGGCGATCGAGGCCCGGGCCGAGGCGGCGATCTGTGCCAGGGTCCGCAACTCTTTGCGGCCTTCAGAACTGTCGTTCGCGGCCCCCTGAACGGAGAGTTCTTGCTTGCCCTCTTCCTGATCGATGCGATGGCGTTCCTCGTGAGCCTGTTTCCATTCACTACTGGCTTCGAAGAGCTTGGTCTTGACTTCGCTCAGTTTGTCCATCGCCAGATGCAGCGCCTCTTGCTTGGCCGTGTAGCGGGAATCGCCGGCCAGCTTCTCTCGCTCTTCCGTGGTCAGGTGCGCCAATTCCGACAACCGATTCGCTTCATCCTCTTTGTCGGTGAGCGGAGGTCGCTTCAGAATCACTCGCAACGTCGCACCCAGATCTCGCTGGGCCAGGTGGATGACATCCAGAGCTTTGGCATATTCCGAATCGTCCGACTGAGCCTTCAGGATTCCGTCCTCGATCCCCCTCAGCTTCTTGTTGATTGCATTGTCTTGCTTGACGGCAGCATTGAGGGATTCGCGGGCCGACGCTGCGGCCTGACGTGCGGAGTTGATCTGGGCTTGGGTCATCGACCCTTTGGCCGTCACCGATTCGAGGAGCTTGCGGGAGCCATCCAGTTGTTTCTGAAGCGAGGCAATTTCCTGCTGCTTCATGGCGGCATTATACTGGGAGACGCGGGAGGACATCCCGCGCCGCTGAGCCAGCGCCGGATGAGCGAACACCAGCAGAGCCAGCATACACACCGCCATCGGTACTGCCGCAGCGTTCCGACTACCGAAAAGAGAACGGATCATGGCCAGCATTCCAGCACTCCCCAGGAGGACATTGATACATAGTCGTATTTTCTCCTTGGACACTTGGGATTGGTAGGGGAAATTTGATCGATTTCTAAATCTGGTCAGAAAAAAACATCTCACCAGCCCCCCACTCTGACAGCGTCTAAAGACGCAGGAATTGCCACCACTGGTCAGTGGTGGCTCACGTTTTCCACTCCGCCCCGGACGGAAACGCATACCGCTCAATGGATTCCGGCCACATTTCGATGCTGTACCCGGCTGCGGTCGGCGGCATGTAGCGTCCGTGACGCATCTCTATTGGGTGTTTGAAGTGTTCGTGGAGGTGCCCCGAGTGTTCGGTCAGGCGGTCCTCCATCGTGCCACTCACGCACACAAAGTCAAACATGGAAAGGTGTTGCACGTACTCGCACAGCCCGACGCCGCCCGCATGCGGGCAGACCGGCACACCGAACTTCGCGGCCATCAGGATCACGGCCAGGATCTCGTTGACCCCGCCGATGCGGCAACTGTCGATCTGGCAAATGCCGATTGCCCCGGCTTGCAGGAACTGCTTGAACATCACGCGGTTCGCGCAGTGTTCACCCGTCGCGACGAGGATCGGGGCCACGGCCTTGGCGATGGCGGCGTGACCCAGGACATCATCCGGGCTGGTCGGCTCCTCAATGAACCACGGCTTGAACGGGGCGAGGTGTTTCATCCACTCGATCGCCTGCGGCACGTCCCACACCTGATTCGCGTCGACCATCATCCGCCGTCCCCAGCCGATCTCCTCGCGGATGATCCGGCAGCGGCGGATGTCATCTTGCAGGTCACGACCCACCTTGATCTTGAAGCAACTCCACCCCTCAGCAATCCCTTTGCGGCACAGATCGCGTAGCTTGTCGTCCGAGTACCCGAGCCACCCGGCGGAGGTCGTGTAGGCCGGGAAACCTTCGCGTTCGAGTTGAGCGATCCGCTCTTTCTTCGTCGGCTCCCAGCGTCGCAGGATTGCCAGGGCCTCCTCCGGCGTCAGGGCATCGGTGATGTACCGGAAGTCGATGCACCGTACGAGTTGCTCCGGAGTCATGTCGGCCAGGAGTCGCCAAAGCGGCTTGCCTTCGACCTTCGCCCACAGATCCCACACGGCGTTGACGACGGCTGCGGTGGCGAGGTGAATGACCCCCTTCTCCGGGCCGACCCACCGCAACTGGCTATCCCCGGTGATATGCCGCCAGAACTGCCCCATGTTGGCGGTGATGGCGTCGAGCGATTGGCCCACGATGAGTGGCCGCAGCGCCTCGATCGCGTGGCAACACAGATCGTTCCCGCGTCCAATCGTGAACGTCAGCCCATGCCCCTCCGGCCCCCGTCTCCCGCCGGGAAAGGGGCCGGGGGTGAGGGCCGCCCCGTCACTCGTATGCAGTACGCAATACGCCGCCGAATAGTCCGGGTCGGGGTTCATCGCATCCGACCCGTCGAGATGTTTCGAGGTCGGGAACCGGATGTCGTACACGGTGAGGTCAGTGATCGTCAGTGGCATGGTGGGGGGAGTAGGGAGTAGGGAGTAGGGAGTAGGGAGTAGGGAGTAGGGAGTAGGGAGTAGGGAGTAGGGAGTAGGGAGTAGGGAGTAGGGAGTAGGG
>JAYTFV010000564.1:0-3777 GCA_043734065.1 Planctomycetota bacterium | reverse complement strand
ATGAATGGTTTCCCAAAGCAGATTACCAAGCTAATCAAACCGATGATGGTAAATCTCGGATTGAGTCGACCGATGGATCTGGGAATCTCTGCAAACAGGGCGAAGGGCCCCATTTTCAAGAACGCCGGGTCATGCACTCCCAGCAGAGTATGAACTTGCTTCGAAATGATGATGACACCGATCGCAGCCAGCAGTCCGTGGACTGCCGAAATAGGGAAGAATTCCCCCAAACTTCCGGCTTTTAATAAGCCAAACACGATCTGGATCACACCGGCGGCCACCCCTACGGCGAGCATCATGCGGTATGCCTGGGTATCATCCGCGCCAGTGCCTTTGAAGGCGGTGACTGCTCCCAGCACGATGGCGATCATGCCCGCGGCTGGACCTTTAATCGTGAGCTGCGAGTTGCTGATGAAGGCGCACAAGATCGAGCCGATGATCGCTGTCAGCACGCCAGCGATCGGCGGGCAATCACAGGCTTTGGAGATTCCCAGGCACAGCGGCAGTGCGATTAGGAATACCAGGAAACCGGCGAAGGCGTCCTTGCCATAGTTCGGGCCAGCGGTGGGAACGGCTGTCGTCACGGCGACACCATTCACGGGGGGAGACTGACTCATACGGATGACTCCGGAAACTGCGACTGGGCCAGACAATTCGTGTGCGGCAGCCGCAGCAAGGTCTTGGACGATCAGTGATCTCTGCAATTGGTGTACCTCCGGTCCGTTTTTTGCGTGCAAGCGAGGGAATTGCCTTCCTTGCAGGTTTTCCTGATGCCCCCGACTCTCTGGACTGACGTTTCACCGGCCACGCTGGCTTCTCGACGACCAGACTGTTTCAATACAGACTGTGCCGCTGATGCTGACGGTCCGGGGGTTGCGATGAATCAAAGATTCCATTTGATCTGGCCTCTGTTGGCTCTCAGTCTGGCCTTGGCCGTCTTGAGTGTCTACGCGGGTGTCAGACTCGTCCGCGAACAGCGTAACGCCGCAGCGGACATGCGGGATGATGTCGCACAGCATCTGACCGCGGCTGAACTCGAAGAGTGTTTTGTCGAGTTGATCGCACTCGTCAAGGATCGTGTCCGGCAGGTGGTCTCGATCCACGATCGCGCCGAAAAATTGCTCCGCGATGCCGGGAGCCGCCCGTCCAGTCCCTCGGACCGGGAGCAACTCGATCGAATTCGCACCGCGTTCATTGAACACAAGGCGGCCTGGAACAGCTTGCCCGACGGTCCAGAGACGATCGACCCGAAAGCCGCTCGGGAGATTGTCAATCGGCTGGAGAAGGATCTGCTCCGGCCCAGTCACGACCTGGAGGTCTCCCGTTCTCAGAGGCTCCAGCAATCGGCGGATGAGCACTCCAAGCTCCTGCGGCGTACGACCTGGGGGTTGGTGTGGGTCGGGGGGATGGGTGGTATCGCGGGACTGGTGTTTGGGTTCGGGGTGTCCCAAGGGGTCTCGCGATCAATTCGCCGGTTGCAGGTCCAGGTGCGCGACGCGGCGGGCAAGCTCGACCCCAGCTCCTCGGAAATCGTGCTGACCGGAGACGGCAATGTGGTCGCCCTGCATGATGCGATGGATTCTCTCAGTGTCCGGATTGAACGGTTCGTGGCCAAGCTCCAGCAGCGCGACCGCGAGGTGCTGCGGGCCGAGCAACTGGCGGCCCTGGGTCAGTTGGCGGCTGGGGTGGCGCATGAGGTGCGAAACCCGCTGACTTCGATCAAGTTACTGGTTCAGGCGGAGTTGGAAAGTCGCAGTCGGGGAGGGATGGCCCCGGAAGATTTGAAAGTCATTGTCAGCGAAGTTCTGCGGATGGAACGCTCCTTGCAGTCGTTTCTGGATTATGCCCGGCCGCCCCACGTGGAGCGGCAGCAGATCGATCTGGAAACCGTGGTCCAGAACGTCATGGGGCTGGTTCGCGTGCGAGCCGAACGACAGCGAGTCGACATGCAGTTGGTCTCTCCTCAGGTGAGTGTCCCGATCTCGGCGGATGTGAATCAGATGCAGCAAGTGGTGTTGAACCTCGCCCTGAATGCGATCGACGCGATGCCGCAAGGGGGCCGACTGACCTTTACCACGAGCCGTCTCGACGATGTGGCGGAATTGACCGTGTCCGACACAGGGCCAGGGATCACTGAAGAGATGCAGGGGCGGTTATTCCAGCCGTTTGCAACGAACAAGGAAACGGGCTTGGGGCTGGGGCTAGTGATTACACAACGAATTCTGGAGGCCCACGGCGGTCTGGTGACTGCCGAGAATGGCCCGCTGGGTGGTGCCGTGTTCCATGTCCGACTCCCAGTGGGGGAATCGGTATGAAGCCCCGCCTGCTCGTGATCGACGACGAACCCTCGATTCAGCATGCGTTTACCCGTGCGTTTCGAGACACGGATGTTGAGGTGTCGCTGGCCTCGAATGCCGCCGAGGCCATCGTTCGCTTTTGCGAGGTGGCCCCGGATGTGGTGGTGCTGGATGTGCATCTGCCAGACGCCACGGGGCTGGAAACCTACCAGCGTTTGAGGGATCTAGATGCCCGTGTGCCGGTCATTCTGATCACCGGGCACGGGACGACCGACCTGGCCATCAAGGCCATCAGCGAGGGGGCGTTCGAGTACCTGCTCAAGCCACTCGAACTCGCCGAATTGAGGGCCGTCATCGACCGGGCGATCCGCGCCAGCCGACTGATGCGTGAGCCCGCAGCCTTGCCGGAGATCGAGCCGCTGCCGCAATCGGGTGATGCCTTGATCGGTCGCTGCCCGGCGATGCAGGAGGTCTACAAGGCGATCGGGCGGGTCGCCAAGCAGGATGTCACCGTGCTCATCCGAGGCGAGAGCGGGACCGGCAAGGAACTGGTGGCCCGCGCCCTGTACCAGCATTCCAAGCGGGCCGATAAGCCGTTCATGGCGATCAACTGTGCCGCCATCTCGGACAATCTGCTGGAGAGCGAACTGTTCGGGCACGAGAAGGGGGCCTTCACCGGGGCCGATCGCAAGCATATCGGGCGGTTCGAGCAGTGCCACGGGGGGACGATCTTTCTCGACGAGGTCGGGGAGATGAGCCCCCTCACCCAGGCGAAAATCCTGCGACTGATCCAGGAGCAGAAGTTCGAACGGGTCGGCGGGTCGACGACGGTCCAGACCGATGTGCGGCTGATCTCGGCCACGAATGCCAATCTGGAGGCCATGTCCGAGGACGGGCGGTTTCGCAAGGATCTGTACTTCCGGCTGAATGTCTACTCGATCCTGCTCCCTCCGCTGCGAGAGCGGGCAGGCGATCTGCGACTCCTGATTGAATATTACCGGAGGCGGCTGGGAGCCGAACTGGGGAAGTTCGATCCGCAGATCGATGAGAGCGCCTTGGCGCTGCTGGAAGCCTATCCCTGGCCCGGCAATGTGCGCGAGTTGCAGAGCGTGCTGAAGCAGTCGCTATTGCAGGCGAACGGGTCGGTGCTGCTCCCGGATTACCTTCCCGATGCGGTTCGCGGTGACACGAGTTCCACGTCTGCTTCGATTGTCCACGAGAATGGTCAAACGCTCACCGACTGGGATGCCTTTGTCGGCCAGCGAATCGCCAGCGGCAGCGAAGATCTGCACGCCGAGGGACTGGAACTCATGGAGAAGGAACTCCTGCTACGAGTCTTGAGGCACACCACCGGCAATCAGGTCCAGGCCGCACGCATCCTGGGGATCACGCGCGGCAGTCTCCGCAACAAGATTCGCAGCTTGAACATCGAGATTTCCCGGTCGATCTGGTCGGAGGGCGACCAGCCTGACTCCTGATT
>JAYTFV010000563.1:0-4898 GCA_043734065.1 Planctomycetota bacterium | reverse complement strand
ACTCGCTCGTGCTCCGCCAGCTGCAACAACTGACTGGGACGTAGCAAGCCATTTTCAGAGACGGCGTCGATTTGCTGAATCATCGGTTCTCTCCCAGTGCGCTACGATCTTACAGCGTTCAGGCCATAGAGCCAAGCAGAATTCCGTCGCGTCGCTCGGGTTGACGATGAAGGAGCCTACCCCGGGGGAATTGGCGGGATGGCCCCGCCTTGCGGAAAGCAGGGGGTGCTGGGTTAGAATTCACTTCTCATCTTTTCGTCCACGAATACCCAGACCGAGGATCCGCGTCATGAGTACGCTGATGGAAATCGAGGCAGCTGCCGATTCCCTGCCGGTGGAGCAGAAAGAACAACTGTTGTTGTTCCTGGCCACTCGACTGCGCGTCGCTCGGGCGACCGCTCCCGAACTGCATGAGTTGTCTCGTGATGTGATCGCGGAGTGGATCGCGGAAGATGAAGCGGACATGCAACAGTTCCAGGGACGACCATGAAACTGTTCCTCGACACGAGCGTGCTGCTGGCAGCCTGCGGATCGGAATTCGGGACATCTCGTGAATTGTTTCGACTGGCTCCACTCAATGCGTGGACGCTGCTGACGACGCCCTATGTTTTGGAGGAAACCGAGAAAAATCTCCCGAAGTTGTCCTCTGCGGCCGATTCTGCATGGCAGGCCCTGAAGCCGGACTTGGTCTTTCGTGATGACATCTTGACGTTAAATCAGATGGCGGTCTTTCCAGTGACCAAAGATCGGCCCGTGCTATTTAGTGCTCTGGCTTGGGCGGATGTCTTGTTGACGTACGATCGCCATGACTTCATGACGTTGCTTGGCAACCAGTTTTATGGACTGCCGGTCCTCAAGCCCGGAATGTTTCTTCAACGCCAACGCGATGCGGGCGCTCTTCGGAATGCTTGTACAGCCGCAGGGTGGCCCAGACGCCGCTTTGGGCGTCTGGGTGACGAAGGCACAAGAGGGATTGAAAGGCGAGCGTGTCCTCCGTACGACTCACGTCTGAAATCTGCGCACGCTGCTCAAACTTCCGATGGCCCAGAGACCTCCGTACCCCGAAGGGCAAGTGGTTTTTTCGGGATGATCCCCCACTGAATTGGAAGTCCTGATTTTATTCTTTCCCCGCCCCCTCCTTCTCGTAAGATAAAAGAAGAGCGGGATCGGCGTTCCCGCGTGGCGAGGAGGCTGCTACCATCTGGAGCGTAACGGTCCCGACGGAGTGGACCGAGATCGAACGCATCGCCCCGAAGGCAGCATCTCACCATGTGGTTCAAGCACTCGGCAGTCTGGGCTTTTTTCCTGGGACTCATTATGACGACTCAACCCGCTTGGGCGGCGGATTTGAACCCAGTCGCATCGGTGGAGGGAATCACCGAATTTCGACTGGACAACGGCCTGCGCGTGCTGCTGTTTCCCGATCCGAGCAAGCCGCAGGTGACGGTCAATCTGACGGTCTTCGTCGGATCGCGGCACGAAGGGTACGGCGAGGCGGGAATGGCCCACTTGCTGGAGCATATGGTGTTCAAGGGAACGCCGAACCATCCGGCAGTCCCGCGCGTCCTCAAGGAGCACGGGGCCGACTTCAACGGCACGACCTGGCTTGACCGGACCAACTACTACGAGACCCTCCCGGCCAGCGATGAGAACCTGGAGTTCGCGCTGAACCTCGAAGCGGACCGCATGGTCAACAGCCATATCAAGGGCGAAGACCTCGCCTCCGAGATGACGGTGGTCCGCAACGAGTTCGAGCGCGGGGAGAACTCGCCATCGCGGATTCTCGATCAGCGGATGTGGTCGTCGGCCTTCGAGTGGCACAACTACGGCAAGTCGACAATCGGCAACCGGGCCGATATCGAGCGCGTACCGGTCGAGAACCTCAAGCGGTTCTACAAGAAGTATTACCAGCCCGACAACGCGATGGTGATCCTGTCCGGGCAGTTCGACCCCGTAAAGGCATTGGGCTTCGTCCAGAAATACTTTGGCGTCCTCCCCAAGCCGGACCGTGTGCTGGAAAACACCTACACCGAAGAACCCGCGCAGGACGGGGAACGCCGCGTGACGCTGCGGCGGGTCGGCGATGTCGCGATCGTCGGGTCGATGTACCATATCACCTCGGGGGCGCATCCGGATTATGTGTCGCTCGATACGCTGGAGCATATTCTCACGTCGTCCCCGAGCGGTCGGCTGTATAAGGCCCTCGTCGAAACCCGCCGCGCCGCCAGTGTCAGCGGGGGAGCGTATGCCCTGCACGACCCCGGTGTGTTCAAGCTCACGGCAGAAGTGGCTGCTGGCAACGAGCCGCTGGAAGTCCTCGCCACCCTCAACGAGATTGCTGAGTCGATTCACGAGAAGGGGGTCACTGAAGAAGAGGTCAACCGGGCCAAGACGTATTGGCTAAAGAACTGGGAACTGTCGCTCAACGACAGCCAGCAGGTCGCGATCCAGCTCAGTGACTGGGCGGCTCAGGGCGACTGGCGATTGATGTTCCTGTACCGGGATCGCCTGGAGCAGGTGATGCCCGCGTCGGTCCAAGCGGTCGCGAAGAAGTACCTCCAGCGGAACAACCGCACGGTGGGCGTGTTCCTGCCCACGAAGGAGGCCGAGCGTGTCTCCGTTCCGGCCACGCCGAATCTCGCCGAGATGATCGGCGACTACCAGGGGCGAGAAGAGGTCGCCCAGGGGGAAGCCTTCGAGGTCAACCCGGAGAACATCCAGAAGCGGACGATGTGGACCAAGCTCCCGAACGGGTTGAAGGTCGCCTTGCTGCCCAAGAAAACCCGCGGCAACACGGTCACATTCCGGTTGAGTCTGCGCTACGGTACCGCTCAGTCGCTGGCGGGCAAAGCCGCAGCCGCCGATCTGCTCCCGTCGCTGATGATGCGCGGCACTGCCAAGCTGACACGGCAGCAGATTCAGGACACGCTGGATCAGAACAGCGGGCGGCTCAGTCCGTCGGGCGGGGTGGGCGAAGTCTCCTTCTCGGGTGAGACGCGACGTAAGAATCTGCCGGTGGTCCTGGATGTTCTGCGTCAGGTGCTGCGGGAGCCGCTGCTGCCCGCCGACGAGATGGAGATCATCCGCACGCGCAAGCTGGGGGCACTTCAACAGCAGATTTCCGATCCGCAGTCGTTGGCCCGCATCGCCCTCTCGCGGAGGCTGAGTCCGTATCCGGCGACGGATGTGCGGTACGTCCCGACCACTGAGGAAGAGATCGCTCGCTGGAAGGCTGTGACAGTCGAAGAGGTGGCCCAGCTGTATCGCGACTTTGTCGGTGGGCAGGTCGGTGAGTTGGTGGTCGTCGGTGACTTCTCTCCGGATGAGTTGTTGCCTCAGTTGGAGGCACTCGTCACAGGCTGGAAGGCGAAGGAGCCGTACACGCGCATCGAACGACCGGCGACAACGACGACCAGCGTGCGCGAGGTGATCGAGACACCCGACAAGGAGAATGCCGTCTATCTGGCTGCGACGATCCTGCCGATGAGCGATACCGCCGAGGACTACCCGGCGCTGGTGATTGGCAACTTCGTGATGGGCGGCAGCACGCTGGCCTCGCGGTTGGGGGATCGCGTGCGGCAGAAGGAGGGGTTGTCGTATGGGGTGGGGTCGTTCCTGCGATCGTCGTCGCTGGATGATCGGACCTCGTTCTACATGTATGCCATCACGAACCCGGTCAACATGCCGAAGGTCGAAGCCGCGATGGCCGAGGAACTCGACAAGGCTCTGAAGGACGGACTGACCTCGGGGGAAGTCGAAGCCGCCAAGACCGGATATCTCGAGCAGCAGAAGGTCGAGTGGAACACCGACGACGCCCTGGCTGGCCGACTAGCCGACCTGCTCTACACCGACCGCGACATGGGCTACTACAGCCGCCAGATCAAAGCGATGCAGGATCTGACGCATGAGACGGTGAATGCGGCTCTGAAGAAGCGGATCGATCCGAAGACGATCGGTGTCGTCGTCTCGGGCGACTTCGCCAAGGCGGCCAAGGCCGCTCCGGCGGTGGAGCCGAAGAAGTAGGAGGAAGTCGTCAGTTTTCAGTTGTCAGAGTCGAGGTTCTGCGGCACATCACCTCCTCTACTGACGACTGAAAACTAATGACTGACAACTCTCCCCCGGAGACAGCGCTCATGGACCGGATGACAGTGGGACGACCGATGGAACTGCTGCTTGTCGAGGACAGCCTCGTCGCGGGCCGGCTGGCTTCGGGGGCGATTAAGCAGTGCGGGTTTGAGCATCGTCTGACGTGGCTGCGCGATGGGCAGGAGGCGATCGACTTCCTGAGCCAGACCGGGAGGTTCTCGAAGGCACCGCGACCGGACCTGGTGCTGCTCGATCTGATATTGCCTTCGCACTCGGGTCGCGAAGTGCTGGAGATGATCCGCCAGTCGGCGCTCCTGCAAACCCTCCCCGTCGTCATCATGACCGGAGAAGCGGGGGACGAGGACGAAGCCGCCTGCCGCTCGTTGCAAGTCGAAGCGTATCTGGTCAAGCCGCTCGATGTCCCGAAATTTACAAAGGTCATGGAGGAGCTGCGGCACCACTGGCAGGCCGACATGATCCTGCCGACTCGGCCTGCATAGCCGATTACCTTCACCCCGTTGGTGCATTGGTATCTCCACAACTCCCCACCCCGAAGGGGTCACAGCCCATAGCCGGTGGTCGAGCGCAGCGACACCACCGGTCTCGATCCCCAGAGCCGCCTGTATCCCGAAGGGATTCCAGCCGCTCTGGCCAGTCCTGTGATGCGACGGCTGCAATCCCTTCGGGATAGACGGACAGGAAGACGCTTCTGTCCGGTGGTGTCGCTGCGCTCGACCCATACGCATCAAGTTAAGGAATCTGCTCTGGCGTAAAAACGGGAAGTTCCTTCTCCTTCTGGGGTTGTGGCGCAA
>JAYTFV010000562.1:0-9327 GCA_043734065.1 Planctomycetota bacterium | reverse complement strand
CATAGAAGAACCCCGCGATCGGGTTCCCCGCCTCATTCCGCACCGCGTAGTACCGCACATCCGGGTGCCACGTCGGGACAGCCGCATCCAGCTCGATGCTGATCCCGAATAGCGTGTTCAGCAGATCGAACAATCCCTGCAACACGATCTCGTGCGAGAAGTATGGCCTGAGTTCCTCCTCCTTAAAGTCGTACCGCTCTTCCCGCAATCGCTCGGCCCAGAACGGGACATCCCAGTGTTCGATCGGCTCGCTCTGGCCCCGGCTCTGCGCGAGTTCGGAAACCTGTTCCAAGTCGCGACGAGCCGCCGACAGCGAGGCCGTCAGCAGCGTGTCGAACATCTCCTCGACGGCAGCCACGCTGGGGGCCATCTTCTGGGCCAGGCTCAAGTCGGCATAGGTCTTGTACCCCAGCAGGCGGGCCTTCTCCTGCCGCAGCGCGAGGTGCTTCACGCACAGCAAGGAGTTGTCGAGTTCCCCGGACGAGGCCCGCGTCATGTAGGCCCGGTACACCTGCTCCCGCAGCGCACGATTCCGGCAGTGCTGCATGAACGGATTGAAGATCGGCATCTCCAGCGTGACTCGCCACGGGCCGTTCTCGGGCGTGGCGTCAGCAGCCCCCTCGGGCTTCGAGCGATTGAACGCCGACGCCGTCATCCGCAGCAGCGTCTCCGGCCAGCCCTCGGTGTCCTCGGGCGTCTCGATCAACAGCGACCACGCCTTGTTCGAGTCGAGGACATGGTTCGAGAACTCCGTCCCCGCCTGCGACAGCTCCGTCTCAATGGCGTTGAACCGCTCGCGCTTCGTCCCCGACAACCCAATCCCCGACAGCTCACAACTGAGAATCTTGCGGTCGACGATCCGCTGCTGAGCGGCGTCGAGGCGGCTCCAATCGGGGCCGGTGCGGAGGGCTTTGAGCGCCCGATACGCGGGCTCACTCTGCGAGATGCGGAGGCCGAACTGGACGACCTCGGGCTGGACAGTTTCAAAGGCATCTCGCAACGGGTCGGAGTTCATGACTCCGAACAGGTGCGTCACCGGCCCCCAACTGCGTTCAAACATCCGGTTGAGTGAGTCAAACACATCGACCGCCCCGGCCCAGGTCGGCTGGATGTGGGCCTCGATTTGTTGCAGTACCTGTTCCCCCCGAGCCAGCGCGAATCGCACCGCCGGGACGATATGCTCCGGCTGGATGCGATCAAATCGCGGCGTCCCGCGTTCTGTCAACAGCGGGTTCATTTCCAGTTCAGCGGGGAGGGAACCAAACAGAGTGTTCGACACGACGGAATCTCTCTTCGCAAGAATGGCCACAGTGCAACCGCTGGTTGTACGGGGAACCCGCCACGAGTTCAATCGGTGAGTCTCCGTGGGGAAAGTTTTCAGACTTCAGACTTCAGACTTCAGACTTCAGTCTTCAATTTTCAGTTCGAGGCCAAAGCCCAAGCTTGTCTAAGTGAATTGCCTCCCCCACTCCCCCACTCCCCCACTCCCCCACTTCTCTCCCCCATGCAACACACTACCCACGCCGGTCTCGACTGCACCGAGTTCCTCCCGAAAGGCGACACCGAAATGGTCGTCGTCTTCTGCCACGGCTTCGGAGCACCGGGCGATGACCTCGTCCCGCTCGGCTCCGAACTCGGGCGAGCGATCCCCCAGCTCGCTCAGTCCGCCCGGTTCGTCTTCCCACAAGCCCCGCTGTCGCTCGACTACATGGGCTGGGGTGAGGCCCGGGCGTGGTGGATGATCGACATGGCCAAGCTCCAACTCGCCCAGCAGACCGGCCAGCTGCGCGACCTCCGCTCGGAGCGCCCCATTGGCATGCCCGAGGCCCGCGATCAACTGGTGAAGCTGTTGATCGAGCTGCAAGCGGAGACTGGTGTGCCGTGGTCGAAGTTCGTTCTCGACGGGTTCTCGCAAGGAGCGATGATTACGATCGAGGCGCTACGGTATCTCCCGGAGCGAATCGGCGGAGCGATCCTGTTCTCAGGAACTCTCATCAATGAGTCGGAGTGGAAACAGCCCTCGGCAAATCTGCGAGGACTCCCGGTGGTGCAGTCGCACGGGCGGAGCGATGTGATCCTGCCGTACTCGTTGTCACTCGAATTGAAAGCACTGTTGGAGGGGCAAGGGGCGCTCGTGCAGTTCGTCGAGTTCTCCGGCGGCCACGCCATCCCTCAGCCAGCGATGCAGGCGGCGCTGGGGCTATTGCAGGGAGTCCTGGACGCTCGACCTGCGTGAGAGTCGCCTTTCGCTCCGCGAAAGGACATCCTTTCGCGGAGCGAAAGACGGCACTCGATTGATCCCCGCGCCCCTTACCGCCGCGTGTACTGATACTCGCGAGAGGCTTCCGATTTCGCCTCAATGCGGATCGGACTCCGGCGCGGCTGACCGTTGATCGTCACGACCAATTCCGCCTCGGTGACTTCCAGCAAGTGGGGTTTGGCCAAGACAAACCACGCAGGTCCGACAGCACTCACGGAGAGCGACTGGCCCTGGAAATCAAGGGTCAGTTCCACCTCCGAAGAGAAGTGTCTATTGCCTGCCACTGACGCAACGCTCATGATTCGCGAACTCCTCAGCAAGCCATTGATACCGCCTGTGGACATCCCAGAGACAGTGAGTGGAGTCTACTGCATGACAGGGCCGTCAGGGAATACAGAACAACGCATGCAGCAGTATGCCGCTGATCGGAGGCGAATCGTACTGGCATCACTCGGGGCAGGGTATGACGGCCAGGTGTTCTCCACGAATACCGAGACTGCGATCAAAGTGTTTTGTTATGAAAAGCTCTATCTCAGAGAGCGCGACGTGTACCTCCGATTACTGGAACATGATGTGTTTGAGGTCTGCGGCTGTCGAATTCCCCAGTTGGTCGACATTGATGACACCCTGATGATCATCGAGATGGAAATCGTGAAGCCCCCGTTCGTACTCGACTTCGCCGGGGCCTATCTCGACCAGTTGCCGGATTTCCCGGAGGATGTCATGCAGGACTGGCTCGATGCCAAGGAGGAGCAGTTCGAAGACGATTGGCCGCTCGTGCAGTCGATCATGGCGACCCTGTCCGGCTACGGCGTTCACTTAGCGGATGTCAAGCCGGGGAACATCACCCTGCGGTGAGTCAAGCCGGGGACATCACTACTTCACCGGCTGGACCTCAGCCGGTTTCGCTTCCGGCGTCCGCTCGACGCGGCCCCACATGTGGCCGCCGACTTTGCCGTGGTGCCAGGTTCCGGCGTAGCGGTCTCCCTCAAACAGGATACACGAGCCGAACTCGCTGCCCAGGCCGGGGATCTTGAGGTCGGTCACCGACAAGACCGGCGTCTTCCCGGCCCAGTCGACATTCACGCCGACCGGGACCGTGATGTCGTTATCCCCATACTTGATGCGGGAAAAGATCGCCCACTGGTTCCCCTTGAGCTTCGTGACCTTGGTAATCGTGTAGCGATCCTGCTTCGGCGTGCCGCCCTGGCCATCCATCGTGAATGATCCGACCAGGTCCGCCCCGGTCAGCAAAGTCGCAAACGCCTGCTCCTCCGCCGTGAGGGTTTCTGTCTTGGCCGTCGCGTCCGGCTTGGCGGCATCCTCCGCTCTCCCGACGAGCGAGACTCCCGAGAGAAACAGACCAAGGGCCAACGTGCGAATGAGGTGTGTCATGCTTTCAACTCCATCAGGGTTCGTGAGGCGATGTCTCCGCGGCGAACCAAGATACAGTGACGGGTCGCATTGCCATAGGGAACGCGGTCCATCCCGGTAGCTACGTTCGCCAGAACGTGGGCGACGTTGAACACGTGTCCGCCCTCTGGCGAGGGGCAGCGATGCGAATGCAGCGGATGCCGAACAGCTTTAACACTTACAACGGAACCGGCGGGACCACCAGCGGCAGCTTGAGCCACGGAATCGAACCCGCTCCCGGCTCGCTCATGTCGATCAACCAGATGTTGCGGTAGACGACCGGATTGCCGTGTGCCTGGAGCTTGATCGGCAGCGGGTTCGGCCCTTCGACGGTCCCGGCTCCGGTCTTATTCGGGATCGAGGCGGCATCGTGAATCACGACGCCGTTGTGCCAGACGGTGATCCGCATGTTCGAGGTCTTCTGCCCGGCGGCATCGAACTTGGCACTCATGAAGTCCATGTCATAGGTCTGCCACTGGAGCGGGGGCAGGCACATGTTCGTGTCGGGCCGCTTGGTCCGGTAGAGCGAGCCACACTCGTTCTCGATCCCCTCCAGACCGAAAGAATCGAGCACCTGCACCTCGTACCGCCCCTGCAAGTAGAACCCGCTGTTGCCGCGATTCTGACCTCGGGCTAACGGCTTGTAGGGCAGCATGAACTCCCCGTGCAGCCGGAAGTCCCCGTACGTGTCGACCGTCTCCGTCCCCGCTTGGAGCAGCCCCTCGGGCGTCACCTTGGCGTTCTTCCAGCGCGAGAGATCACCGCCATCGAACAGCACGATCGACCCGATCGGCGGCGCAGCCCCCATCGTCGGGCTGAGGCGTTCGACCCGCTTGAGCTGGCCAGCCTCGCGTCCCTCTTTGTCGAAGAGCCGCAGCGTGGTGCCCAGGATCTCGGCGTCGTACTGTTCGCCGGTGAGCGTGACGCGGTCGGCACTCCGCATGCCGGTCAGCGTGTACTTGCTGGGGGACTTCCACCCGCCGCCCGGCAGGCCACCGTAATACTTCACCGCGTCGAACTTGCCACCGCCCAGCGCCACGACCTGCACCGCCACCGACTCCGAACTCCGCAGCGAGGGCTGGGCGCGCTGCCAGCCTCGGTATTCTCCCTGATAGGCAAAGTCGGCGTCGGCCTCTTCGCGACTGGTGTAGGTCGGGCCGTCCTTGTCGTTCGCCTTGTCATCAGCAGAGAATGCGATGGGGGAGAAACTCCCGATTCCCAAAGCGGCGGTGAGAGTCGCCACGATGCAGGACGAGGAGCGAACCCAGCCGCCAGAGAAGAATGGAGACATGCGAGACCTTCTGCCGAAGAGGCCGATGGGAACACTCACGAGTCGTCAGACAATCACCTGCCGCGAGTGTCGCCTTTCGCTCCGCGAAAGGACGCCCTTTCGCAGAGCGAAAGGCGACATTGATCCAGAGGCAGTGCCTGACGAGGACTCACGAGCTTACCCCCCGAACGGGACGCACTCGATGAGATTCTCGTGAGCGACGACCAGCGGTGCAGTCTTCGCTCACGGGTTATGCGACGAACACCACTGGGGGCCTGCTTCCCGATGGCGTTGACTTTGCGGTCAGTCCCGTGGGATAGGCTTCCAGCCTGTCATCTTGAGCCAGAAGACAGGCTGGAAGCCTATCCCACGCTCACGACTTCGCAGGTCGGTACATCCGGACACGGTGGTTGTCGCTGTCGCCGATATAGACGTTTCCCGAACTATCGACATAGACCCCATGCGGGCGGGCGAGGCGGCACTTCTTCGGGTCGCCAGCGGGGCCGTCTCCCTTGTGGCCATCGCCGACGAGGGTCTCGACGATGCCGGATTCGGCGCGGATCACGCGGATCGTATGGCTCTCCGTATCGGCAAAATAGATGTCGCCATTGAGGCCGATCGAAACGCCCTTCGGTCCAGCCAGTTGGGCCAGGTTCGCCGGTCCGCCATCGCCGCTGCCACCCGATGTGCCGGTCCCCGCCAAGTGCTTGTACGTCAGCGACTTCAGGTCGATGCGATAGATCGCGTTCCCCTCGCGCAGGGCCAGCACGAGTGATCCACCGGCATCGAAGTCCAGCGCCCGTGGACCATTCAAAGGTGTCCCCGCCACAGCTGACCCAGCGGGCGTCGGCTTCCGCTCACCGGTGCCGCCGAACGTGTCGATCGTGCCCTTCGCGAGGTCGACCCGCCGCACGCGGTTGTTCCCGATGTCACAGATATAGAGGTGGCCTTCGTGATCGAGGGCGATCGAGTGCGGCTGTTTGAGTTGGGCCTTCGTCGCGGGGCCGCCATCGCCGCTGAAGCCTGCTGTGCCGTTTCCGGCTATGGTCGAGATGATCCCCGTGCGGGCGTCGACGCGCCGCACGACCTCGCCCCGCATCTCGACGAAGAACATGTGTCCGTCCTGGTCGAACCGCACCTCATAGGGTTCGTGGAGCAGAGCCATCGTCGCCGGGCCACCGTCCCCGGCGTATCCCGATTTGCCGCCGGTCCCTGCGATGGTCGATACCTTGTGCGTCTCGGGATCGATGCGGCGAATCACATGCGAGGTCGTCTCGCACACGTACAATGCTTTGTCTGGACCGACCACGATCCCAAACGGAGCGCCGCAGTTCGCAGCTGTCGCCAGCCCGCCATCCCCCGACCAGCCCGCCTGACCGGTGCCCAGGACGGTGATGACCTCTTGAGCCCTGACCGAACTCGCCGAGCAGCAGAGCGCGAGCAGTCCCAGACACATTCCAAATCGTTGTCGATTCATGTCAGTCACCTTGGTGAATGTCGCGTCAGGTGGGACGTTGGAGTCCAGCCTTTAGCCTGCGCTTGTGCGCACAATGCAGCCTAAAGGCTGGACTCCAACGTCCCACCCTACGTTCCCGTTCGGATATTGGCCCACAGTGTGGCCGCAGCCTCGCGAGCCTCAGTCGTCGGTTCGGCGGATTCGATCCACTCGCCGGTTCGGGCGTCGGGCTGGTGAGTCGCATCGATCAACAAGGTGCCGGATCGAAACAAGTCACGGCAGGCTCGATGAGCCGCATCGCGGGCGGCAGCCACCGTGACGAAGTCGTACGCCGGATCGGACATGGCAGCGACCTGCTGCCAGACGGTCGAAGAATCGGTGATCGTGATGTCCTCATCGACCGCGATCAGCAGCACCACATCGGCCAGCATGGGCCAGTTCGCCAGCCCTTGCAGCGTCTGCCGCGCATGTCCGGGGAAGCGGGTGCGCAGTCCGACGAACGCGATCCGGCGTCCTTGCCCGTCGCGACTGAACTGGAACGACTGCACCGCCGGATGGATGCGGCGCATGACCGGGAGCAACAACTCCGACAGCAGTGGAGACCACGCCGACTCCTCGGAATTCCCCGCAGCGTGGATCACACAGGGCATGACCGCCTGGGACCGATGCGTCACCGCAGTCACTCGCACCACAGCCAATCGTTGCCGGGCGACCAGCAGTCCCGAGGGAGAGGCGACCGTGCCTTGAGCCGCTTCGATTTCTTGCGGGTCGATGTAGCCTTCGATCAGGAACTCCGCATCGGCGGGGCCTTCAATCTCGAGGGTTCGCCCGCGCACCAGATTGAGTGTCTGGCCCCGCAGCACTCCGGCCAACTGGCAGGCATCGGTATCCGGAATCCCCGGTAGCTGGGCGGCGAGATGCAACAGCGGATCGCCGCCGAGGCTGATCATGACCGGCGTCGGCTGAGCGCGGGCTCGATACTCCTCGACGATGTCCGGCCCGCGATCCATCAGCGTCCAGTGGACCAGCAGCGACTGCGGGCCAGCGACCTCCAGTACCGGAGCGCTGACCCAGCGTTGTTGAGTCTCCGGGGACTGCAACCAGAGTTGGGCCGAGGTCAACGTGCGTCCGGTCTCGCCCTCGAAGCTGCGTGGCATCGGCAGGTCTTCGAGATTGATGTCGCGACCAAGACGGGCCACCTGCTGGGCGAAGGCGGTCTTCTGAATCCGGGGGACCAGCTTCGCGAGCCGGGCCAGCACCGGGGCCAGCTTCGACGAATCCCCCGCTGCATCCGGCACGCGCGGGGTGAGCCATTCATCCAGACGTTGACCGGCAGGGACCAAAGAATCCTCGCCGAGGGCCAGCAGGACGCGGCGGGTGGTGCCGAGCAGGTTGGTCACCAGCGGGTAGCGGCTGCCTTTGACCGACTCGAACAACACTGCCGGACCGCCGAGCGGGTCGGAGCGACGGGCCTCGACGGTGAGGGCGGCGATCTGGTGACGCGGGTCGACCTCCGACTTGACCCGCACCAGTTCCCCGGCCTGGGTCAGCTTGAGGAGGAAGTCGCTGAGTTGGTCGAAGGGCATGGGGTGTCGTCCATGAAGCTGTCAGCGGTCAGCGATCAGCCGTCAGCCAGAGGGCGATGGCGTCGAGCCAGAGTGCGAGTCGCGGAGCGACATCGCCTACGTCGCAGGTCACGCCCTCTGGCTGATCGCTGAAAGCTGACCGCTGATCGCTCTCTTCTACTCCATCGCCTTCGCGATCACAGCTCGCACCTTGGCGGCTCCGGTCTTGGCGACTTCTAGCGGATCCTTGGCCCAGAGATCCTTGTTGAACAGCTCCAGTGACAGTGCGCAGCTGACGCCGTTGGCTCGCAGGCCCTGGAGAACCGGCACCAATGGGCACTCGCCATCGCCGGGGTAAACGCGGTCGCTGTCGTTCAGCGCGGTGCGTTCGCGGGCGGGATAGTCGTTGATGTGGAACACGTGGATCGCATTCTTCGAGAGCAGGTTCAAGCCCTCGAATGAGGAGCCGCCGCGATACAGGTGGTAGAAGTCGGGCAGCAGGCAGGCCGACGGATGACCGGCCTCGACGATGACGGAGACCGTTTCCGCTAGCCGCGAGAGGTTCTTCGAGAAGCCCCAGACCTCGGCCATGGGGGTCACGCCCTGCTGCACGCCGACTTCGAGAGCTGCGCGATACCGCTCAGCGACCACGCGCAGATCGAGGAGGGGGGCGTTCGCATCTTGCGCCCCGATCGGCGGAGCGGCCATGAACTTGCCGCCCAGGGAGCTGATCATCTCCATGTCCCGCTTCAACTCGTCGAGGCCCGCCTGGCGGACCGTTTCATCATCGACGATCCACTTGGCAAACCCGATCGCGCTCTCGACTTGGAGGTTCGCATCATCGAGTTGCTTGCGGAGATCAGTCAGCTTGCCGCCGCCCTCGACGAAGGCCCGCAGATCGCCGATCCACGGCTCGATGCCGTCGTACCCGGCCTGGCCCGCGATGGCAATCTGCTTGTCGACCGACAGCTTCTGCCCCCGGATGGTGCTGGTGTTGAAGCAGACCCGAAACGGTCCTGAACTCGATTTCGCCACGTTCGTCTCCGCCTGAGATTGGGAGGCGATAGTCGCCCCCGCCAAACCAATCGCCGTCGCCGCGAGCCAATCCCGCCGCGTCACCTCTTCGTTGAACAGCATTAGTCGCTCCCCCCTGTTGTGATCGCTCTTCGATCAACGCCTTAGCATCGTGGCACACGAGAGGCAGCGACGCAACTCGGGGAAGCCAGCCATCCCCGTTTAGGACATGGTCCAAAACAACTTCCCGTTTTTACCCGGGGGAGTTGAACAGAAGGCAACGAAGGAAACGAAGGGTCATGTTTGAAGTTTCTTCGTTTCCTTTGTTGCCTTCTGTTCAAAATCAAAT